>CBEVZO010001056.1:0-1501 GCA_965554365.1 uncultured Anaerolineae bacterium | reverse complement strand
GACCATCGCTGAAACGATCAATCACCTACTACACGATCTACGTACAGAGGTCATCGCTCCCACACATATAGCGCCACTGCCCCATTCATTGGCGGAGTTATTCACATTCTCCACACATGACTTTGCAGGCATTCGGCGGATCGTAACACACGAGCTACGCCTCACATCTACGCTCGCCGACGACATCACAATCTACAGCTATCCCACCGTGCGTGATATTATGCGCCGGATACTGGAAACGTTGCTGGGCGGCATCATCGCCCGGACCGCGATCACGATCACCAGCGCGTCCCACGACGCAGACAATGTACAAGTGACCATCACGTATCAAACCCAGGAACCCGCCCTGCGCGCGGAGCAACATATCGACCCCATACCGCTGCTTGCCGCTGACCGCTTCCAGGTAGCCAGCACATTACAGTGCTTGATCACCACCATGCAATCGTATGTCACCCCAGTGAATGGTCTGGTATGGGCGGCCCCCGTACCAGACAAAGTTGACACGATACAGGTGTGCATCATCCTACCGCGTTGGCAGGACGATACATCCCAGTCCGCAGCGAATTCTACAAGGCCCGCCCCCTGACAAGGAGTTCATCGGTGGAACGCCCAACTGACACCTCGCCCTTGCCCGTGTTGGAACGCTACAAGTATGTCGTTTTTGTAATACTCGCCGGGGCGTTACTCGCCGGGGTGATTGCATTAATCCGGCAGCGGCCTGATCCCACCACCATCACGGTCAATCCACCAGCCCCTACACTTATGCCCTCAATCACGCCGACTCCCACTATCACCCCCACGCCAGGACCGTACATGGTGTATATCACCGGGGCAGTTGCCACGCCCGAAGCCATCGTCACATTGGATTACGGCAGTCGTGTGCTGCACGCGCTGGATGCAGCAGGTGGCGCGCTCAATAACGCCGATCTGGAACGCGTAAACTTGGCGCAGGTGTTAGAGGATGGCGATCAGGTGCATGTGCCCACACGCGACGGAGCAATCGCCGCTGCACCGCCCGTCATTCAGCATGTGACCTCCACACCGGGGACACTGACCGTTTATGTGGTAGGCGAAGTGGTGCAGCAAAACATGCTCAACGTGCCCGCTGGCAGCCGCGTCGAGGATGCCATCACCGCCGCAGGAGGCGCGACCGACAACGCTGATCTGGCGCAGGTGAATCTGAGTCAGCGCCTCAACGACGGCGACTACATCTATGTACCGCCGCTGGTAGGTGACACGTTCCCGACCCCAACGCCTAACCATCCGCCGCTGATCCATGTCAACTCGGCGACACTCGAAGAACTCGATTCGCTACCGGGAATCGGCCCCGCTCTGGCACAAGCGATCATCGACTATCGCACAGCAAACGGACCGTTCCGCAGCTTAGAGGACCTGGACAATGTGTCCGGTATAGGCCCTTCTAAACTGGAAGCGATCCGCGATCTTGTTACTTTTGATTGAGTTAGCGTGTTAGTCTACGGCAAGCATCTGGCTCGCCACA
>CBEVZO010001055.1:0-1504 GCA_965554365.1 uncultured Anaerolineae bacterium | reverse complement strand
GCGGCTGCAAAACTGCTCGGCAGGCCCCACGCATTGCACCATCACCACTGAATGCGGCAGATCACCGTTTTGCGCGAGATGCTGCTCGAATTCCTGCTGCGTCACGATGCGCGGATCGCTGCCGTAGCCGTACTCCGGCCCCCGGTACTCCTGCGCGCCGGTCGCCAAGATTGTCACGCCGTGCTGGACCTGCTGCTGCGCGCCGTCTGCATTTAGAATCGTGCTGGTGAAATTGCCCATAAAGCCGCTGGCGTCGCTCACCGTGCTGTGCAGATGCACCGTGATCGCCGGTTCAGCACACACAGCGTCGATCAACTGCGCCAACACCTGCTGCGGGTCTTTGCCGTTGGATGATGTGAAGACGCGGCGCAAATTCCCGCCCAGTGCGGCCTCACGCTCTACCAGATGCACCGGGAAACCCTGCGCCGCGAGTGAGAGCGCCGCCGTCATACCCGCTACGCCTCCGCCAACGACCAACGCGATCTGCTGCACCGGCACGTCAATGGTGTGCTGTGGTTCCAGCAGCGCGGCGCGGGCTACTGCCATCCGCACCAGATCGTAGGCTTTGTCTGTGGCGATCTGCGGTGTGGTGGAATGCACCCACGAACACTGGTTGCGGATGTTCGCCATCTCGAACAGGTACGGGTTCAGCCCCGCACTGCGCAGGCAGTCCTGGAACAACGGCGCGTGGGTCAACGGGGTGCAGCTTGCCACCACGACGCGATTCAGGCGGTGTTCCTCGATCTGCTCCGCGATGTGGCGGATGCTGTCCTGCGCGCAGGTATAGAGATTGTCCTCCGCGTGGACTACGCCCGGCAGCGTGTGCGCATACTCGGCAACGCCGGGCACATCCAAATAGCCGCCGATGTTCGATCCGCAATGACAGACAAACACGCCGATGCGCGGTTCCTCACCGCTGATGTCGCGTTCGGGCGGATACTCTGGCGTGGTGGTGAGCGTAAAACGCGCCGCGCCAAGTTGCGCTGCCGAAGCCGCCGCCGCGCCGCTGGCCTCGATCACCGATTCGGGGATGTCTTTTGGCTCACGGAACGGGCCGACCGCGTAAATACCGGAGCGACTCGTTTCCAGCGGGTTGAACTGTGTCGTGTGGCAGAACCCGTAATCGTCCAACTCAATGCCGAGTCTGTGGCCCAAAGCGCGCACTGACTCCGAAATTTCCATGCCCACTGAGAGTACGACCAGATCGAAGGTGGCGTGCTGCATTTGCCCGTCTTCGTCGTGGTAGCGCACGACCAGATTGCGCGTTTCTGGGTCCTCGTGCAGCGCACTGATCCGGCAGCGCGTGTAGTGAACGCCGTAGCGGTCGCGGGCGCGTTCAAAGTAGCTCCAATAACCCTTCGAGAACGCGCGCATATCCATCATGAAAATGTGAATATCGAGGTCCGGTTCGTGCTCCTTTGCCATGATCGCTTCTTTGGTGGCGTACATACAACACACCGCCGAGCAGTAATCGTGACTCTGGTCGCGCGAGCCAACGCATTGC
>CBEVZO010001054.1:0-1506 GCA_965554365.1 uncultured Anaerolineae bacterium | reverse complement strand
AGCGAGAGGTGATACCACAGTGTCGCGTGCGCGCCCTCAACCTCCAACAGCACCGGTTCGTCGCCGGGATAAGTGTTTGCGATGTCTGCTGCCATCTCGCGCCAGGGCGGTTTGTCGAAGAACGAACTCGTGGTCAGCAGGCCGTTGATCAGCACCAGCGCGATCAGAAACGCACTGCCGTAGCGTTCAAATGCGGTGAATCCGAAGCCGACCAGCAGCGCAATCGCGGGCATGATCACCGAGATGTTGCGATCCGTGAGCAGGGGATAGCGGCTGTGCAGGCCCAACGTGATTAGCAGCGGCACGGCGAACCACAGCCCGATCAGCAGCGCGGCGGATTGGCGTTTCGCGGCGGGTTGCTCGAACATCGACCCGGGCGGTGTCCAGCGCAGGCGTTTGAAACGGTCCACAAACGGCGCGGCGAATCCGACGATCAGCAGCAGGCCGTACAGCGCGATGGGCGTCCCAAAGGACTCACGCGCGAGGTAATCGACCGTATCCCAGTTGAGCGCCATGCCGTGCGTGGTCAGGATCACGTCATCGACCGGCGTCCACACGAACTGATGCACGACCACCGGCAGCCAGGGTACAAACGCCAGCGCGATCAGGGCATTCAGCGCGAGGAAGTGCCGCCAGCGATGTGTAGGGGCACTGCTTGCGGTGCCCGGTCCCGTTTCCTCCGTAGGGGCGCTGCTCTGCCGCGCCCGGTTGCTCTGCCGCGTCCCGCGTAATGTGATCAGCGCGTGCAGCAGAATCGCGATCACGACCATATAGGTATAGTAGTGCAGGTAGAGTCCGAAGACCGCCCAGAACACGAACCCGAAGCCCGCGCCCACCTTGCCGCGCCGCCAACGCTGGTAGAAGTACACTATCGCCAACATGACACAGAACACCTGCGGATAGTCGCGCACTTCCTGTGTCAGCACGACGTGTTTATCCATCAGTGTGAAAGCGAGCGCCGCGCCGACTCCTGCCGCCGGGTTGATGAGTTCCGCGCCGAGACGGTACATCAGTGCCACCGACGCGAGCGACCACAGCACCGCGAGCATCCGCAGCGCGACGACGGTCGGGCCGACGAGGAAGTCCCAACCGCGCAGCATCGCGGAGAAGATCACGCCGTGATGGTCCACGATCATCGTGTCGTTGAGATCGCGCAGCGTGTCTCCGCGCGCCAGCCAGATCGACCAGCCCTCATCGCCCCACATGCCCTGCGCGTTGAGATCGTGAAGGCGCAGATACGCGGCGAGCAGCAGCACGCCAAGTATCGCGACAAAGGTCCAGTTGAGTGTGCGTTGTGTATTGCGTGTTGTATGTGTTGTCATGGCGCGGAATTGTACCGCGATCCGGCGGGGAGTTCTAGCGGATCACTCGGCGGCGTTCAGATTGTCGCAGAGCGTGGTCACATAGGCCTGGAAATGCGGCAGTGGGATCGCGCGCAAGTACAACATATCGTGCAGCGTGGGAAATTTACACAGCGCGGGCGTCCATGTATAGAAGCGGGTCGCG
>CBEVZO010001053.1:0-1508 GCA_965554365.1 uncultured Anaerolineae bacterium | reverse complement strand
CGTGATGGTTTCCGGCGGCACGCTGACGCCCTGGAAATGCTTGAACGTCAGATCGCGCATATCCAGACCCAACGCCGCTTTGATGTGCGCGAACAGTTGCAGGTAGCTTGTCAACAGGCGCGTACAGTCCGCCAGCCCCAACTGGATAATCATTTGCTCGATCACCTCGGCGGAGGCTTCGATCTCGACGAAGTTCCCATACGGCATCTCATCGAGGACGATCTCCGCGCTGTCCAGCACATACGTCGTGCGATATTTCTCATACGTGGTGAATGGCTCGAATCCCAGTTGGCGCAGGATCACGTCCATATAGGCGAAGCTATCGACCGTGACCTCGATCTCGCGCCGCCGCATGACATCGTCCTGTGTGTTGGCAGGACTCTTGTACGTCAGGCGCACGCGTGCATCTTCGCGCAGCCGCAGCACAATGCCCCGCTTTGAGAGCATCCCGTGTAGCGTGTCGTAGCGGATGTTGCGTTCCAGCACGCGCGGCTGGTGCAGTGTGCCCCCGGCGGCGATAATGCGTTCCGCCACAGGGTTCAGGTCTGGCACATAGAGCTTCACTTCGGTTTCAATAAGCTTGGTCATACGGTGTCCTCTCTGCGTGCGATAAGTGCTGAGATAACACACTCCGTCACGAATCGTCAAAGCCGTATAAAAAACTGTGCCGTTGGAGGCGTGTTCAAGGTACAATAAATATACGTCATTATCCGCAAGCTGCGGGGTTTCTTCAAGTCCGGGTGCGCATAAAGTACAAAAAGGGAGACTTATGCTGGCTTACAAGGTTCAGGCCGACTACGACGAACTCGCTGATATCATGCGGCGCTTTGATACGGAAGGGCAGGATGTCGAGCGGCTCAAGCGACGCATTCAATTCCTGGTCGAAGACTTGGAGCGTCGCGGGTGGCGTGGGCGCGGCGCACGCGCATTTTATAGCGAAATGTATATGGATGTGCTGCCTGCATTGCGCGCGTTGTACGATGCGTTGTATGCTGCCAGTGACGCCACACGCCAGATCAGCGATATGATCGAGCGCGCGGAAGAAGAAGCGTCCGAGTTGTTCGGCGGCTAACGCTATCCTCTGGCGGATGTGATGGCCTTGCTGCGGTTGCCGCGCGGATCGGGGCCAGCGTGTTTCCCTGACCATAAGCTCATAGCTCAGCGTCGCCGTGAGTCTGCCTCGCGGCGTTTTTTTGTGGTGTGGAACGGCCTCACCCCCCTCCTCGGTCTTTCAGGGGTAGGTTTTCCATTTGGGGGACCGTTGTAGCAATAGGTCGTCAATGGTGTGTCGCTTTTAGCCCCTATTCCCCCCAGCCCCCCTTTCCCCGCAAGCGGAGAAAGAGGGGAGCCAATCGCGTGGTGAAGTCCCCTCTCCATCAGCGCAGCGCCATGGGGAGGGGATTTAGGGGAGGGGCTTGCCTACAAAACCCACATCATAAAATACCTACCCCTGAAACTCGACTTTATCCATTTGCTAGACAAAAAAGGGCGGGCAAGATAAGCTGACC
>CBEVZO010001052.1:0-1526 GCA_965554365.1 uncultured Anaerolineae bacterium | reverse complement strand
TTCGCCAAACGGCATGATCATCAAAACATCAGACATAAAATGCATTTTTAACGATGGTGGACCAAAGACCGGTTTGACCATCCATTCACGCCACCGTTCATCTTCAGCAGGGTTTACATCCGCCAAGGTGTTCTCCCCGGCCTTTTCCGTGACCGAACGGAGTTTGAAGAGTTGTACCTTATCCTGTTCGATCATGCGCTCGATAACCATTTTGGAGACTTCAATCGCAAATTGAGGAATCTCTTGCGACAGAATGTTGAAGCTATGTTGATCGAGTTCTAATACAGTTGTATCGTCTCTGGTGTAAATGAACGCGGATCGTTGTTGATCCAGCAGGAGCCCGATTTCTCCAAAACAACCGTCCCGGATTTTATCAACGAGATACAATTCGTCTTCGATTTCCGCATAGATGCCCACTGTTCCGGTCAGCAGAATATAGAACCGGTCAGCAGGCTCGCCTTGCCGGCATAACGTTTTGCGCGGTGGGTACAGCTTTAGTTGTGCCATTGAAAGCAATTTTTCAATCTGTGGTTCTGACAGACTGGGAAACAAGCGTTTGAGGGTGGCAAGGTGTTGTTTGTCCGGCATAAAATTACTCCCAGCTTTTTCGCCCATAAAAAGATGACGATCAACATTATACTGTATTCTACTCATTTTGTGCTGAGTGTGCATCTAGTATGATTGGCATTTGTAATGGCGGCAACCAATGCGCAGTGTAATGTCTCTCGTATACAAAAAGGCGCGCACTCATCGCACGCGCCCCGAACATTCTATTGATTGCCACACACCGCAGGCGCTATTCCTCCGGCGGAGTCTCCGGCGGCGGATCGCCCGCGACCATGCACACGGTGTGATGCGTGCGGAACAAGCTGTACAGATCGCGCTGCCCCGGCACAGACTTCAGCACGTTTTCCGACTGCATGATCGAAATCCACATATCGAGATTGGCGTCGTTGTGGCCGGTCAGTTCTTGCAGCGTGTCGCGGCTGAGCGGGCGGCGCTGGTCGTAAAGGTCCAGCAGCACACGAATGAAGCGGTTGCGTTCGTCCAGCACGTCGATCACCTGCGGCGACTGCTCCACGAGCGAGATGCCCTTCGTCTTGTAGTCGCTCTGCGGATTGTCGTATTCGTCGATCTGCACCGCACCGTCTTCTTCCAGTTCCTCGACTGCTTGCTGGAACGTCGTGCTGGGGTCGAACGGACGCAAGCGGCGATGCAGGCTGCCCAACGGACACCACGCAAAGCCTCGGAACGACGTGAACTGCTCCACGCTGACGATCACGCGGCGCACCATTTGCTCGACCTGCTCCTGATTCACACCCGGCAACTGCGGTGTACTGAGCGGGGCATCACTGCTCGGCAGCTTGATTACTGGCACGAGGTCGTCGGGATTGTGGCGGTGCGGAACCAACTCGCGCACCAGAATGTCCTCGCGCACCAGCGTATCGACCCACTCCGAGCGCCACGTATCGCTGGGGTTTAGCCCCGGCCCGATCAGCCCGTGATCCATGCCGATGCCTTTCAGC
>CBEVZO010001051.1:0-1528 GCA_965554365.1 uncultured Anaerolineae bacterium | reverse complement strand
CGGAGATCGTCGTGACTTGATGATGCGCACGCGCCCTTCTGTCCACAGCATACGTCCGAGCCGGAACAGTGCGCTCACAATCAACCAGGGACGTGTCAACGCAATGCGTCCGAGGCGCAGTGGATAATACAGGAAGCCAAGCCGCCTGGGTAAGGTGATCAGCGCACGGTCCCAGGGACGCGGCGCGAACCATACGGTTAACCTGGCGGCAAACTGCGCTCTGAAATTTACATACGCGACGCGCTTGAACACGGCGCGCTCGTGGCGGCTGAGTTGTTCTTGCTCTGCAAAGAGCTTTCGGGACAATGTCACCTCCAATCGCCGTAAATGAGGATAGGTGGATGCGGTCGCCAAGGCCGCTGTTGGCATGGGCACATTAAGCAGCTTATGCACCAGCCACAAGACGAGACAATGCATGGGGAGATGCTCAGCGTCGGGCATGACCCAAGCGGTCATGGGGTATGCACGGCTGAGCCATGCCAGATCAACTACCCACTTCAATCTCTCCCATTGATGACCATGCCCATGCAAACACAAATAATGGAATAGATCGTCTCTCGCCAGACTGTACACCGTCTGCCCGCCCAACGCGACCGGCACAAGCCGTTGTTGCAGGGCTGCAAAGTCCAACGCTTGCCACTCGGGAATGGCGGTTCTGTGATGCAGCTCGACCAGTACTTGCCCATTAGGGTGCTGAAAGCGTACATGATGCCGGTATTTGTCCTTGTCCTGTGGGGCATATCGCCGCGCTTCAAGCACAGCGGCGGCTTGTTCAAAATCGCGTGGGGTCACCATGATGTCGAGATCGCTGCATACCCTGAGGGCGGGATCGGGGTAGAGACTGGTCGCCAACACCGGCCCCTTGAATGGAACGGCAGCAATCCCCACAGCGTCAAATGCTTGCAGCAGCATGAGCAATTCGCCAGTGAGCATCACCATGCGCCAAGCGTTTTCCGTATATGCTGCCTGTAGCCATCGAGTCATGTCTTCGGGCATAGCATCAGGGACTGTATGCTGGAACCCGTAGTGCAACAGGGGCAGCACATCATGTGCATAACCGCATTGATAGACCGTGTTCCAGTCCACCGACTGAGCCACCAGCGCACGGATGCGTGCCATATCGTGTGTGCCCAGGGAAACGCGGACGGCCTGGAGAGTCAGTTCGTGTGCGGGGTGCATGGCGCAATCGAATCGTGCCGGTGACGCTGTCATCATAGATCGGAGCCTGCGAGTGCAAAAACCAAATGTGTCATACGCGCGCCGAGTATACTCGCGTTTGATAACACTCACCAACGATACCTGCATACAACAAAAAACATCCGGCGCGGCTCAGCACACCGGATTTTTTGCCGCTCTCGGGGTGTACGAACAACCTGTAGTTAGGCGGTGCGATCAAGTTTGCGACGCCGAGTGGCGATGGCGTCCCACTGCCCCGACAAAAACGCGGCGCGCGCCTTGGCAACATAGCGGGCACTAGTACTACAGCCGCACTTGTGATGGTAGAATGAAAGCTCGCGTCAAAATGGTG
>CBEVZO010001050.1:0-1536 GCA_965554365.1 uncultured Anaerolineae bacterium | reverse complement strand
ACGCCCGAACCACAGCCACAGCTTACGCCCGCCCAGCAGGAATTAAACACACTGCTCGAAACGGCAGCGACGGCGCTGGCCCAGGGATTTCACGATACGGCGCTCGAAACCTACATGCGTGGGCTGACTCTGGCGCGCACGGTGGGCGATACCACACACATTGAACACTTCCTGAGCGGCATCGGCACAGCGTATGTGTCGCTGGAGCGCTACGACGACGCGCGGCCCTATCTGGACGAGGCGCTCGAACTGGCCCGCGAGATCAACAGCCCCCGCGCTAAGGCGCGCTGCCTGAACAATATCGGATCGCTGTTCGCCAAGCTGGATCAGTGGGCCACTGCGCAAACCTATCATCAGCAGGCACTCGACGCTGCACGACAGTCCGAACAGATCGACGTGATCGCTCTGACGCTGGAAAACCTCGCTCAGGATTTCATGCACCAGGACAATCCCAGCTATGCGCAGCATTTGCTCAAAGAAGCGGTGGTCATGACACAAGCCTCCGGGCAGTTGCACATGACGGCGCGCGTGGTAGGGTTGTTGGGCGCTGCGACGTTGAAACTGGGCGACCGGACAACAGCGGCGAAACTATTGGAACAAGCCGTCGTGCTGGCCCGCCAAACGAGTCAGGACGCACCACAGCTTGAATGGTTGCAGGCGCTCGCGGAAATCGAACTCGCACAGCACCTCTACCACGAAGCGATCCGCCATTTGCAGGAAGCCGAACACCTCGCGCTGCGCATGGGCAACCAACCGGCAGAGTTCTTCATGCACAGTGCGCTCGAACTCACCACCGCGTACCAGCGGGCGGGCGATAGCGCACAGGCCGAGGAATACGCCACGCGGGCGTTGGCTCAAGCTCGCAGCACCGGCAACGCCGCGCATGAAGCACTGGCACTGACGCGGCTCGGCATGGCCGCCTATGCGATGGGCGATCTGCCGCGCGCGGGGAGCTTCCTCTCCGAGGCGCGCGAACTGTACGACGCGCAAGCGGTGCAGAACCCCGACGAACACATGCAAATTCTGCTCACACTGGGCAACATCGCCGTGCGCCAACACCGGCTCGATGACGCGCAAACCGCGATTGAACAACTGCTGGCACTCACCCGCGCGCAAGAGAATGAAGTCCGTGAAGCCGAGGCGCTGCACCTGTTGGGCAATCTTGCGGCGCAGCGTGGGGATCGCACGGCGGCGATCGGACACTGGCACGCAGCGGTGAATCTGCTGGGGCATAACGGTCCGCACCACGCGCAATTAGCACGGCTGCGTTGCGATATCGCTCAGACGCGCAAGCTCGACGGTGATTACAAAGCCGCGATGGATGAATATGAGAAGGCGCTGGTGCTGCTGAATCACGTCGATCACGCGCCGACACGGGGCTTAGTGCTGGCGAACGCCGCAACGCTCTACACCGAAACCGGCGATATCGACACGGCGCAGGCGTTTTATGAAGAAGCGATCGAGATTGCGGAGGCCGTCAATGATCGCCATGCGACCAGCGTGCGCCTGGGGAACCTGGGCTGGTTCATCACGCTA
>CBEVZO010001049.1:0-1539 GCA_965554365.1 uncultured Anaerolineae bacterium | reverse complement strand
GCTGGCTTCGGCGGGACGGGATCGCGTGATCCATGTGTGGAGTCTGGACACAGCAGAGCCGGAGATCGTCGCCACGCTGGAAGGTCATGCTAGCGCTGTGGCGGCGCTTGATTTCAGCGACAATGGCACGTATCTCGCCTCCGGTGGCCGAGATCGTGTCGCGCGCATATGGACAGTCGAAACGTGGGAACTATTCCAAACGCTCACTGAACACAAAGACGGGGTGACAGCCGTACAGTTTTTTCCGCGCGTGTCCTCGCTTTTCACGGGCGGCGGCAGCTTTGACACGAACGTGTTCTTGTGGGATGTCACAAATGGCAACGTGCAAAACACATTTCGCGGTCACACGGACGCCGTGACCGCGTTGGCGTTCAGTCCTGATGAACAAATGCTTGTCACTGCCGGGGAAGATGGCACGGTGATCCGTTGGGAACTGTACTCTCATGCGCCGGTCGCAGTGCTGACACCGGGCGGCGAGATTGCGGCAGTGGAATATCACCCGGATGGCGCGATCTTGGCGACGGCGGGCGACGACGATGTGATTACCTTTTGGGATGTGGCGCTAGACATTGAAGTGGTGACGCTTGAAGGCCACACGGATGCGGTGACGGCGATTGCGTTCAGTGCCGATGGCGCGTTGTTGGCCTCGTCTAGCGCAGATGGCACGCTGATGCTGTGGGACGCGGCGACGGTGCTGGCTACCTTGGGCGCGGATGACGGGGCAGCGGGCGATCCGGTGAGTGTTGCACCGCTGGCTGTGTTACGTGGACACACTGATGACGTGAACGATGTCGTGTTCAGCCCGGACGGCGCGACGCTTATCTCCGCCAGTGCGGACGGCACTGTGCGACTGTGGGATATGATTGCTGTACTCGCGAACGAGGACGCTCAATAGGAAATTGCAGCATTATACACCGGGGCGGATCATGTGATCGGCCCCGGTTTGTGTCGCTGCATTATTCCTACTGCCAACACGGAGCGTGCTTCACGGGCGCGGGTCCATGTTCATAACGATTTGCTGCGCTTTGGTAAAGTCGCTCACATCCAGCACAATCTGCCCGGTCATGGTGATGTACACCGCATTAAGGTTGACGCTCGCATTTGCCAGCGCGCGCGCGATACGCGCTAATGTTCCTGGCTGATGCGGAATGGTCACGAGCAGCACATCCAGCACGGTGTAATCCAGCGTCAGGTGTTTCAGTACATTAATCGTCGCATCAGTATTATCGGTGATCAACTGCACATGGCCGCCCTCTAAACACTGCGACGCGTGAATCGCCACGATATTGATTGCGCTCTTGGCAAGCGCTTCGGCCAAGTCGGCTAATACACCAGGGCGGTCTTCCAATTGGATGGTGAATTCAGTCGCCATACTATGTTTCTCCTGATATACAAACGGGGGACCCAACACCCTGCAAGTTAATGCTTCTATCTTACACTATTCCGCGAAAGTAGTTGAACCGTGCAGGTGTTCATGGGGTGCCTTCGGATTTTGGGGCACGTAGGTGGTGCAAGCGACCCCACCCCGGCCCTCCCCGC
>CBEVZO010001048.1:0-1547 GCA_965554365.1 uncultured Anaerolineae bacterium | reverse complement strand
GGTGCGCGTGACACGATCCAGGCACAGATTCGAGAGCATATCGCCGCGCGGTTGGCCTGATGCGGTGATAGTGCCGTTTAATTGAAAGTAAACGCGATCAGGGACAGCGCAAATACGGCTGTCCCTGGTATTGTTGGTGCGAGTGTGCTGCGTCTAGAGGATAAACGACAGCGCGAACAGCACCGCCAGGAATGCGCTGGCCAGAATCCCCATGTTTTGCAGGTCCGATACCACATACGCATACTCGGCGCTCAGATCGGCGCTGGTGAGTGTGTGGCGCTTTGGTGCGGGCGCAGGGCTGTCAGCAGCGGCATCGGCGGCAGGGGCTACCGGGGCAGCGGGAACCTGCGCCACCTGGCGGCGGGCGCGTTCGAGAGTCTGCTCAGGGATATTCGGGCGGCGTGTCTTTTTAGCCATAGTAAATCACGTACTCCTTCAAGCATAAGCATTCAGCGAATAGTCTTCTTCGGTTTTCTGCCACGTCACCACAACACGCATGACGGCAAACCGGATGTTACTTGCGATTAACTCGCTAACTGCGCGACCACGATCATGCGCTGTGTATCGACGCGGTAGGGATGGCAGGTGATCAACGTCACGATGGGTTGGTTCCCGGCATCAAGCACCCATGTATCCGAGGGAGTGACCGGGAAGCGATCCACGACCACATAAGTATACCACCGACCGTTGTTAGCCTGAACACGAATTTCGTCACCCGTCGTCAGGTATTGAATGTCACGGAAAATCTCGCCGTAGATGTCGTTATGGGCCGTCAGTACCATGTTGCGCGGATCGCCGGGATTGCCGCTGCCGTGATAATGTCCCACGCCCCGCACCAACTGGTCCCAGATGTCGCCGCCATAGATCGACGCATCAATGTCAACCCGGTCGGTATCGACAACAACGCGTGTGGGGCTATAGTCGGTGGTTGTAACCGTGCGTGCGGCTTGCGGCGCGGAGAGTTGAGCCAACGCCATCGGGCGCATACTCTCCGGCACTTCATCCAGGTTAAACGCATACTCGCCGCCAGTTTGATCCGGCGAATAGTGTCCACCGGGCAGCACTACATCCGACAGGCTCAGCGACAATTCCGGGCGCGGCGTCGGGGTGACACGCAGCGCATCAGCCTCACGCTGGACTTCGGCGGATTTTTGTTCCAGCGCCTCGATCTTATTGTTCTCGTTGATAATCAAGTATCCGCCATACACCAACACGGCGACGATGCCCACCACCCCCACGACCTCAATAGCGAGCAAGAGCTTATCCCACAGTGCGCGCGCACGCGTGCGGGACACGGTTGCTGACGCCGCCCCGTTCGCGTAGGACGTGGACGCGGGGCGCGGCGTAGGCTTGCGCCGGGGCCGTTGCTCCTCTGCGATCTCGTCCTCAAAACGCGGCACATCGCCGGTCAGGTCATACGTCACGGGCGGTTCGGGCGGCTGCATCTCCGCTGCGGCTTCATGCTGCACCGGGGACGGAGTCAACGGTTCGGGTGGCACATCCAGCGGAGCCGCCGCAGGCACACGGCGTCCACGTTCGCCCATTTC
>CBEVZO010001047.1:0-1548 GCA_965554365.1 uncultured Anaerolineae bacterium | reverse complement strand
GCGGATCGTGCGCAACAATTCGCGCTGACTGTGATCGTCGCGTTGAGTGTCAGCGCCTCAACACGCACGCTGCGCATGAGTCTGACCGGGGCCAGCGCGGGCACGTTTGGCGTGTGGTTGCTGGATGTGGGACTCGCGGCGGGGCTTGTGGCGCTGTTCCCCACACAAGTCACGCTCGGCGGCGGGGATTGGCTGGCGCTGGTGATCCTGGGGCCGGTGGTGAGCTATGTGGCGCTGCTGCCGTTAACGCAGGCCGCGCTACTCATCGCCGGGACGCTGCTCGCGCGCGAGGTGGCGATCCGCGTGTTGTGGCGCTGGACGGTGCGACAGGCGTTAGTGTAGGCGCGGACGGGGACGCAATATGGCCTCACCCCCCTCGGTCCCCCCTCTCCATCCGAGCCAGTTCAGTCTCGCTACCACTCGACAAAACTTATGGAGAGGGGGGAAGGTACGGTAACCACACACCTGACTTCCCCTTTCTCCAGCTATGCTGGGGAGAGGAGGTTGGGGGGAGAGGGGCCTGATCGAGCCAGCGACAATGCACGCCCTGAGGTACAATACGCGCGCCGTACTGCGTATCACCACACACACCTTATGTACAAAGGAACGCCTGTGTACTCCTGGCAGATTTTCCGGCATCTGAATATCTTCAATCACCACCCCATTGAGCAGCACCCAGTCTACCGGCGCGAATCCGGGCGCGTGTTCGACTGGACGCGCTACACAGAGCCAGTCATGCGCGTGCTGATTCCGGCGGCGGGCATATTTGCGGCACTGTATCTGCTGCTGTCATGGTTCAACAGCCCGCTGTTGAGTACGCTCCACACAGTACTGTACTGGGCGATTCTTGTGCTGGCGCTGCTGCCATCGCTCGCGCCCTGGGCGCTGCCTATCGGCGTGCTGATCGGCCCCTCAGTCGCGGAAGAACACGAGCGCCGGACCTGGACGATTCTGCGCGTGATCCCCGCCGGGATTCCGCCGCTGCTGCTGGCGAAAGCGCGGGCGGGATTGTGGCCGCTGCGTCACCCGCTGCATGTGGTGCGTCATTTGTGGCTGGTCATGGCGGTGATCGTGGGCGTGGGGTTGATGCAGGCCGGACAGAACGCCTGGGGTAATACGCACCCGTTGCATCTCCCGATCTGCGCGCCGGTGGAATGGACGTTCATTGCCAGCATAGCGTTGCTGGTGATCGGCGGGGCAGCGTTCTTCGCGGATCGCGCACAGCAGATCGTGCTAATGGCGCTCGCGGCGCTGGCCGTGAGTACGACGGCACGGTCCTCACGCTGGGCGCTGGTCGGCGCGGTGACGGCGGCGTTTGTCGCGTGGGCGCTGGAAACCGCGAGTGCGGTCGTATTGCTACTGTTGCTGCCAGGACAGGACGCGCTGCGCACACTGAACATCGTCGGGCTGATGATCCTGGGGCCGCTGGGCGGCTATGCGATTGACTTGCCGTTGGCGTCGGCGCTGATCGGGATGGCACTCACCTTGACCGGGCGCGAGATCGCGATCCGGTTGTTGTGGTGGGGGACACTGCGCGCGGCGGCAGCC
>CBEVZO010001046.1:0-1551 GCA_965554365.1 uncultured Anaerolineae bacterium | reverse complement strand
TGCTTCGCTAGCCTGGGTTTTTGCCCAGTCTTATTTCAGCTTGTCTAAACTCGATTTGTATGCAATGCCGGTTAATGATCATGGTTTACGTGATTTACGGTAATTGGCGCACCGACTCACGCACGATCAATTCTGTGCCGACGGTGATGGTTAATTTCGCGCGCTCCGGGTTATCGAAACGATCAAATAGTTGGCGCACACCCAACGTACCCATCAGCGTTTTATCGACATGGACCGTTGTCAGCCCCGGCTTAACAGTTTGTGCGACAGTGATGTTGTCGTATCCAACAAGGCTAAGATCGTGGGGCAGGGCGAGTTGCAGATCATGCGCTGCATCAAATACGCCCATTGCGACCTCATCGTTGCAGGCGAAAACCGCAGTGATCTCCGGCGACCGGCGCAAAAGACGCAACGCCGCCGCATAGCCATCGTCACGCGTGAGCAGCCCATCTTCGATATATGTGGTGGTGATGCCCGCACGTTCCAGGGCGCGAGTGTAGCCTTTGCGCCGTTCGCGCACGCTGGGATACGCATCCGAGCTGCTGCCGATCAATCCGATGCGGGTATGACCACACGCGAGCAGGTAATTCACGGCGCTGAGTGCCCCGTTGAGATTGTCCGACACGATGCCGTCAATGCGCAGTTCAGGCGCATACGCATCGACCAGCACCACCGCCTGCGCCTCCTGCGCCTCCTGCGCCGCCTGCGCCGCCTGCGCCTCCTGCGCCGCCTGCGCCAGCGAGTCCTCGAAAAACGTGCCGGCGATGATCAGCCCATCCACGCGCCCATCAAACAACAGCAGCGGCCAGTTGAGTACATGATTGTGGCTGTCCACTTCTACACTGGCAAACATCAAGCTGAGGCCGTGTCGCTGGCACTCACGCTCCACACCGCCCAGAACATGCGAATAGAAGGGATTCACGGGC
This sequence comes from uncultured Anaerolineae bacterium, assembly GCA_965554365.1. Lineage (GTDB taxonomy): Bacteria > Chloroflexota > Anaerolineae > Aggregatilineales > Aggregatilineaceae > CAYRNY01. The sequence continues at coordinate 625 of CBEVZO010001046.1, read as the reverse complement.
ACAGGCTGTTGATCATGCTGCTTGATCAGCAACCCGATGGTCGTCAGCGCGTGCGGAGGCTGTTCGGTGCTGCGGGGCTGGACATCATAGCCCAACGTCTCCGCGATCTCAAACATGCGTGCGCGGGTTGTTTCGGCAACACCGGGTTTGTGATTCAGCGCCTGAGATACCGTGCCCAATGAAAAACCGGAGATGCGGGCAATATCACGTAATGTGGGGCGAGGCTTTTTGTTCATTGTTGTTCAGGGCAGTATAATTAGTGGACGCCTGACGCAAAACACACACGAAGTATCGCGTCAGGCCAGATTTGTTTCTATATAGCGCGCCAGCGTTCCCATCAATTCACTGAATCCGTGACCATTTGTTCAACTGAACAAAGCCCCAAAATCACTAGTTTCTGATCATGATCTGAGAGCGCTCTCACTGGCTTGATTGTATGCGATGAGTAGAACGCTTGTCAAGTGCTTTGCTCAATTACGCGGAGTTTGTGACACTAACACAGAAACCGGAGTGCATAGGCAGGTCACTGTTGCAGCGCATGTCAATCCGATCTAAACGACACTGAACATCTGAACACGCCTTTCGATCATCGACTATCAAGGAGTACACACACCATGCATTATCT
>CBEVZO010001045.1:0-1554 GCA_965554365.1 uncultured Anaerolineae bacterium | reverse complement strand
TCCCGCCGCCTCCCGCGCCGCCCATCGTGTTCACCGATCTGCCGCCCGGCGAACCTAGCCCTACCGCACAGGGTGACGGGTGTGTGCGCCATGTGATTGCATCCGGGGATACGGTAATCGCGATCGCGCAGAGTTATGGTGTGCATGCTGGCGACATTCTGACCGTCAACGGCATGACCGCAGATGATGCTGGGCGGTTGCAGGTGGGCGATGTGTTGATCATTCCGGTCGTGGGTTGCACGGCGCTCTATACGCCGACTCCGGTGGCGAATCCGAGCAGCACGCCTTTCTCATTAACGCAAACCGCGCCGACGGTCACGCTGCAACCGACGGCGGTCAATGCGCAGATCGTGATTGCTAATGTGGACGGCGTGGGCAATGTCAACAGCGAGGTTGTGGAAATCCGCAATCTGGGCAATGTGGTCAATTTACAGGGCTGGACGTTGAGCAACGACCGGGGCGATGTGTACCGCTTCCCCGAATTTCGGATGCAGCGTGACAGCCGCGCGTTGATTTTCTCGCGCCAGGGACCGAGTACTCCCGCCGCGTTGTATTGGGGACGCGAGGTTCCTTCGTGGCTGGATGGCGACACGCTCACGCTGGCCGACTCGACTGGCGAGGTCCAGGCAACATTCGTGATTGGCGTGGATCAGCCGCTATTCTAGAACCGACAGCGCCTGATTCGGCTAATGAAATTAAGAAAGAGGAAGCCATGAGCGAAAAAGTGCCCAAGGTTATGCAAAAGAAATATGACGAGATTACAACGCTTACGGATCGCGTCTGCGATGAACATCTGGATGCAGAATATGCCGAATTAGCCCGCAAACTAACGGCCAAGCTGGCCCGCAAACGTCCTTCGCCGCTTAAGAGTGGGCGCGCGAACAGTTGGGCGTGCGGCATTGTTTATGCACTGGGGCAGATGAATTTTCTGTTCGACAAATCGCAAGACCCGTATATTCCCGCCGCTGAGCTAGGTGCATTGTTCGGTGTGGCATCCAGCACCGGGAGCAACAAAGCAAAAGCTGTACGTGATGCGGTTAAGATGTCGCATTTTGATGCTGAATGGATGCTTGCCAGCCGGATCGATGAAAGTCCGATACCGTGGATGATTTCGGTGAACGGACTCATCCTTAATGCGCGCCATGTGCCGTTTCACATCCAACTCGAAGCGTATCAAAAAGGCCTCATCCCCTACATTCCCGGCGTGGATATGGAGGAATTGGATCGGTTAATTAAAGCACGTGGCTATCTTGTGGCCGCGTTGCCAGATGAAGAAGACGATTTGCCCGACGAAGATGCAGAAACGTGAAGCGTGTTTGATGATTTTAATACACACATACACCCGCATTGGCAACTTGACCAATGAGGGTGTATTACTTTGATATCGTGATGTGGTGGCGGTTACGATTCCGACTGTTAATCGGTGGTGGTTTCTTCGTCGTCGCCCTTAAGTCCCTTGCGGAACTCACGGATCGCCGAACCCATTTCGCCGCCAATCTTCGAGACGCGGCCCACGCCAAACAGCAAAATCACAATCACCAGAATCAAGAGCAG
>CBEVZO010001044.1:0-1554 GCA_965554365.1 uncultured Anaerolineae bacterium | reverse complement strand
CATGCGGGACCACGCGGCGGATGCTTTCCAGAATCGCGGACAGCACCGCGTCCTGATCGAGCGACAGGTTGATCGTGGCGGCGATCTCATGTAACGTTTCGGCAAAGCGGCGCTGCTCGGTTTCGGCGGCGAACAGGCGCGCATTCTGGATCGCAATCGCGACTTGATCGGCGAAGGCTTGCAGGTTCTCGGCGTCTTGTGCGGTGAAGAAGTCCGGCGTGGCGCTGTCTACGTTGAGTACGCCTACCATGCGTTCCCCGACCATAATCGGCGCACCGATATACGCGCGAATCCATTCCAGTTCCGGCGAGGCGATCCAGTCGGGGGTATCGCGCGTATCCACGAGGCGTACCGGCTTGCCGGTTTCCTCCATTTGCTTAAATCTAGTCATCTCCACCGCCGGGAAGCGCAGGCCCTCGACATAGCCGGTCAGTCCGCGTTCCTCGAACCCGGTGTGACGCACAATGCGCGCTTCATGGCCCTGGATCAGCATCACGCTGGCGGAGTCTAGGGTGACCACGCGGCGCAGGTTTTCCAGGATGCGGTCCATCACCACATCCGGGTCCAGTGTGCTGTTGACGGCAGCGGCGGTATCGCTCAGCGCCTCGGAAAGCGTCCGTTGTGCGCGTTCTGCGGCGAACAGGCGCGCGTTCTGGATCGCGATGGCGACTTGATCGGCGAATGCCTGCGCCTGTGTGACATACTCCGCTGTGAAAAAGCCGGGCGTTGCGCTGTCGAGGTTCAGGATGCCCACAATCTGTTCACCGACTTTGATCGGCACACCGAGATACGCGCGAATCCATTCCAGGCCCGGTTCGTGCTGCCATGTTTCGGACGCGTGCGTATCAGCGATCAGCGTCGGTTGGCCGTCGCGGATGTCGGACAGCAGGGGAGCCTTCTTGCCTGCGTCCAGCCGCAGGTTTTCGACGGTTTCTGTCAATCCACGCTCTGCGAAGCCACTGTGCCGCACAATGCGCCCCACGCCGTGTTCAATGATCATGATGCTCGCGGCGTCGTGTGGGACCACGCGGCGCAGGTTTTCCAGGATGCGGTCCATGACGATATCGGGTTCAAGCGTGCTGTTGACGGTGGCGGCGACATCGCTCAGCGCCTCCGAAAGTGCCCGTTGTGCGCGTTCGGCAGCGAACAGGCGCGCATTCTGGATCGCGACGATGGCCTGATTCGCGGCGGCAGCCAGCAGCGAGATATCGTCCTCCGTAAAAGCGTCGGCGTCGTAATGCTGGATATTTAGCACACCGATGACCTCGCCCCCGCTGATCAATGGCACATACAGCGCCGAACGCGGCGTGCGCTCGTCGCCAAAGGCAATGTATGTGCCAGGGGGATCGATGGCGCTATCTCCTGTGGGCAGCGCGACAATCTGCGGTTTGCCGGTGAGGATTGTGGTGCTGTTGGGGCCTTCGCCCAGTGGCAGCGGAGGAAGCGCGCCAGGGTCATGGTCTACGCCGTCACTGATCGCGAATTCACAGTACAGCGTTTCAGCTTTCTCGTCGTAAGTAGCAACGATCATTGTTTCTGCGCCAAAGAATGGCT
>CBEVZO010001043.1:0-1555 GCA_965554365.1 uncultured Anaerolineae bacterium | reverse complement strand
GCGCCCGTTGAGATCGAAATCCGGTACGGGAATGCGGCCCTGTGCGTTACCGAAAGAATAGTTCACCACGATCAAACGGCGTTCCTCACCAAGCCGCCACGTAAACGCGATCAAGCGGCGGTGCGTCGCGTTGAGGTCCCACGCGGGCGCACATTCGCGCAGTCGCCAGTGTCCGGTATGATAGACGGAATGCGTGACCTCAGCGAGCAGCATCCGATAAAACGTGGTGATGGCCTGGTTATCTGGCTCTAATGGGCGGCGGCCCAACTGCACCGGCAGCTTGACGCGATGCCCGTTGAGTTGTCCTTCGTGCAACAGCGTTGCGCCTGGCAGTGTGGCGATCAACACCGCCGCTGCGAGATCACGGCCCGGCCCCAACGTCTCAATGGCGCGCTGTTCGTCGTGGTTCTCGATAAAACGCACCATACCACCCTGGAACTGCGGTTCGGCATGGAGATGGCCCACCACCGCGTGCGCGTCGCCTTCTCCCAGACGGTCGTAGAGCCGCTTGTCGTAGGTGTAATCGAAGCCCTGCTGCTGGAGTTCCCACTCCATATCCCAATACACTTCGGCCATGAACTTGAAATCGGGATGCTGCGTTTTGATCGCGGGGATTACTTCCTGCCAGAACTCGACCTCCGGCAGCGTGCCTGCACGATCACCCCAGGTTTGCGCGAAAACACGGTTGGTGATCAACATCGCCATGTCACAGCGCAGCGCGTCACACTGCGACGCCATATCAAGCAGCGTGGCCGTTACTTCGTCCCGCAGTTCCCGGCTGAACGCGTGCAACTGTGCGGTATCGGACCACGCCGGGAAATACGGATCGCGCCCGTGCGCAAAAACGCGCCCCTTCGGTCCTAGAAAATAGGTTCCGGCGTGCGCGTTGAGGTCGGTCAGCGATCCCTGGACCAGACAACCTGGATTAGTATCCAGCCAGGGGTGATCAGTGGCGACGTGATTAGGCACAAAATCCAGCACCAACTTCAGACCGCGTGCTGCCAGTCGTGCGCGCAGCGCCGCCAACCCCTCGCGTCCCCCCAGGTGTTTATCGACGGTATACGAGCGCACCGCGTAGGGCGAACCCACCACATCCTCCGGTGCAAAATCCGGCAGCGCACGACGATACTCGGCCTGCAAATCGGGATGCTCACGCGCAATACGCCGTCCGGCGGGGCTGCGCTCCCAAATACCCATAAGCCACACGGCGTCGAGGTTCCAGGCGGTCAGCGCATCAAGGTCGGTATCCGGCACAGTACCGAGCGTGATCGTGCGCCCGTGTTTCTGTGATAGTGCCTGTAACCAAGTCCAGGTGTTGATCTCGTAAATCAGTGGATTAGCGCGCCAATGGTCAGCAGTCATGGTCAGCCCCTCCTGGTTTGTCCCACATTTGTGTTGCCAACCAGAACATAACCTCAAATTGCACAAAACGCCATGTGCGTCTCGTACAAATTGCCGAAGGACTTGCGGATCATCAGGCACGTTTCAGGATAATTATTAGGGGAGCTACCCATGCCGCCTGCGGCACCACAAAGGGATGAAAATGTGCGATCAT
>CBEVZO010001042.1:0-1561 GCA_965554365.1 uncultured Anaerolineae bacterium | reverse complement strand
CTCACAAAGAGACGACCATGTGTGATCATCGCACAGCGCCTGCCCCTGAAGGGCGCAGGCTACTCAAAAGCAAAGCACCCTCAAGGGCGCTCGTCTCTGCCTGCGTGGGAGGGCGCTTGAGCGTCCTTCGATTTTGGGTAACTGAGGGTTTCAGCCCTCAGCGATCCTCGCAACCGCAACAACAACGTGATCAGGTTGTCTGCACTGCAAACTAACCACTGATCACTGCACACTTACAAGGATTTTGTTATGACCGATTTGAAAATTCTACCTACCGACGCACCGCCGCCGCTCGAACCCGTGATCTACGATCTGGGATCGCCGGGGCGCGAGGGGATCAACCTGCCCGCGCCGGATGTGCCCACGAGCGAGCTACCCGCCGACCTGCTGCGCGACGATCTCGATCTGCCAGAGGTCAGCGAGCTGGACGTGGTGCGCCATTTCGTGCGCCTGAGCCAGTTGAATCATGCCGTCGATACCGGCTTCTACCCGCTTGGCTCATGCACCATGAAGTACAACCCCAAGCTGAACGAAGATATGGCGCGGCTGCCCGGTTTCGCGCTGACCCACCCACTCCAAGACCCGATCACCGTGCAGGGCGTGCTGGCGATGATGTACGAACTCCAACAGTGGCTCGGGGAAATCAGCGGCTTCGACGCGACGAGTCTGCAACCCGCTGCGGGCGCGCACGGCGAGTTCGCGGGCATCCTGATGATCCGCGCCTACCACCTCGCCAACGGTGAGGAACATCGCAATAAGATCATCGTGCCCGACAGCGCACACGGCACGAATCCCGCGACTTCCGCGATGGTCGGCTATGAAGTAGTCGAAGTGCCCTCAGACGAACACGGCAGCGTGGACCTCGACACCCTACGCGCAGTGTGCGACGGCGACGTCGCGGGTATGATGATCACCGTGCCCAACACGCTCGGCGTGTACGAGGAACGCACACGCGAGATCGCCGAGATCGTTCATGGCTGCGGCGGCCTGATGTACATGGACGGCGCGAACATGAACGCGATGCTTGGTATCGCCAAACCCGGCGAACTCGGCTTTGACGTGATGCACTATAACCTGCACAAGACCTTCGGTACCCCACATGGCGGCGGCGGTCCCGGCAGCGGCCCGGTGGCGGCCAATGAGCGGTTAAGCCCCTACCTGCCCGGCCCCATTGTGGATATTGTGGAATCCAGCGATGACGAGGAACCGCCCCTCTACGGGCTGGTCATGCCGGAACGCAGTATCGGTGCGCTGAAAGCGTTCTGGGGCAACGTGGGGATGCTGATCCGCGCCTATGCCTATATCGCAACACATGGAGCAGACACCCTGCGCGCGATCACCGACTACGCCGTGCTGAACGCCAACTACATCCGCGTGCAGTTGCAAGGTCACTATCCCATGCCGCTGGATCGCATATGTGGACACGAGTTTGTGTGCCAGGGCAGCCCCGCAGGGTCTGACGGCATTCACGCGCTCGATATCTCCAAGCGCCTGCTGGACTACGGCATCCACCCGCCGACCAAATACTTCCCGCTTATCGTGCCGGAAGCGCTGCTGATCG
>CBEVZO010001041.1:0-1561 GCA_965554365.1 uncultured Anaerolineae bacterium | reverse complement strand
CTAACAGTTTATCGCTATTTTTACAGGAGCCACCATGCCGTCACCCATCTACTTATCCTTAGTCATCCACAACCACCAACCTGTCGGCCAGTTCGACTGGGTCAACGACTACGTCACGCAGGTATGCTACGAGCCGCTCACCGTGCTGCTGGCACGGCATCCCGGCGTGAAATGTGCGATCCACTTCACCGGCAGCCTGCTCGATTACCTCGTCGCGCACCAGCCGGAGATTGTCGCGCGCATTCGGGCGCTGGTCACGCGCGGACAGATGGAAGTCCTCGCGGGCGGCTACTATGAACCGCTGCTCGTGACGCTCCCTGATACCGACAAGATCGGACAGATTCGCAAACTGGCGGAAGCGATCGAGCGCGAATTCGACATGGCTCCGCGCGGCATGTGGCTCGCGGAGCGCGTGTGGGAGCCGCACCTCGTGCGCCCCATCGCCGAAGCCGGGATCGAGTACGTGATCATCGATGACACGCATTTCGAGGCCGTCGGCTACGATAAGGATTCCGCGCTGTTCGGCTACTTCGTCACTGAGGAGCAAGGCCACACCGTGCGCGTCTTCCCCTCGCTGAGCTATCTACGTTACGCGATCCCCTGGGACAGCGTACCCAACCTGATCCACTGGCTACGCGAACACGCCGCCCATCACCCGCCCCACCTACCGCCCAAACTGGCCTTCATGGGCGACGATGGCGAGAAGTTCGGCGTCTGGCCCACCACCTGGGATCACAACTGGGGCGACGGACAGTACATGGAAACACTGTTCACGGCGCTGGACGAGAACGCCGATTGGCTCAAGACCACGCGCCCGATGGATTACATCGACGCGCATCCCGCGCTGGGCCGCGTCTATCTGCCCACCGCCAGCTATTTCGAGATGGGCCAATGGTCCCTGCCCCCGGATCGCTTCCGCGAGTTGGAACGCGTCAAAACCGAACTGGAAGTGCAGGGCCGCCATGATGTGCTGCGCTATCTGCGGGGCAGTGTGTGGCGTAATTTCATGGTCAAGTACGACGAAGTGAACCACATGCACAAACGTATGCTGATGGTTGCGGCGAAGGTCCACGCCATGCCCGACGGCTCGCAGAAAGAGCAGGCGCTCGATCACCTGTGGCGCGCGCAGGCCAACGATGCGTATTGGCACGGGCTGTTCGGCGGGGTCTACCTGTTCAACTTCCGCGTGGCGAACTACGAGAACTTGATCGCCGCTGAGGAACTCGCGGACGGCGCAGCAGGTACAGACACCGCGCTGCACATCGAAACTGCCGACTTCAACAAAGACAGCACCGACGAGGTGATCCTGACCGGCGCGCCATTCAACGCGATTTGGAAACCACAAACGGGCGGGATGCTGCTCGAACTTGACTATCGCCCGCTGCGCTACAACCTGCTGAACCTGATGACGCGGCACGATGAGGGCTATCACGACGAGGTGCGCGAAGGTGCAGCACATGACAAGTTCTACACCCCACAGATGGACGACGATGGCGTGCATTTCAACGATCACTACCACGTCCACATGCGGGAACTGGGCCTGGAACAACACCTGATCGTG
>CBEVZO010001040.1:0-1563 GCA_965554365.1 uncultured Anaerolineae bacterium | reverse complement strand
CGGAGAGGGGGAGCCACCCACGTCGCAAAGTCCCCTCTCCGCCTGCGGGGAGGGGATTTAGGGGAGGGGCTAATGACAAACGATGCGCCTGACAGGTTGTTCGTGGACCCTCTGGGCGCTTATTGGAACGCCCAGGCCTGGATATTCCGAAAGCGGTCACTCGGCGTACTCAGGAAGCCGATTTGCACCCCGTTCAGATGGGCATCCGCGCCGTAAATGTACAGCGGGTAGTAGAGTGTCAGCGCGGGCGCGCGTTCCGCGAACAACTGCTGGAACTGCGTGTAATGCACCACACGATTCACGCCATACGGGTCGCGACGAGCGTTTTCGAGCGCCTCGCTGATGCGGCGATCATCCATGCCGCCGAAGTTTTGCCCCAGTTCATATTGCCCCTGATGCCAGAACACATACGGGTCTGGATCAGCGTAGGGCGCAAAACTGTATTCGACGATAGCTGCGTCAAAGTCGCCCGCCTCTAAGCGCGCGTGCAAAGTTACTGCGTTCACTGCATCGATCCCGGTTACAAAACCAAGCTGTTGCCAGCCTGCCGCGATATCGCGCGCCAATGCCACCAGCGCGGGATCGTCCAGCACAAGAATCGTGAGTCCCAGTGTCATAGGTGCTGCGGCAGCCGGAGCCGGGTCTGGTTCATCTGCGGTGGTTTCGCCGTCAGCATCCTCCGCTGCTTCATCGTCAGCGGGCGGCGCTTCGGCGGGAGCATCAAATGTCAGATTAGCGGTGTCGAGCAGCGTTTGTGCCCGCACGAGATCGTATTCCGGCCAATGGGTGTCCGGCGTATACGCCCACGAGGTGGGTAGCAACGGACTATCCGCAGGGATAGCGCGTTCTGCGAGATGCTGTGTTACCAGGGCGGCGCGATCTACCGCATGAGCTAATGCGAGGCGTGCGCGCGCGTTATGCACAAAACGCACATCATCGCGTTCCCAGTTGTAGATCAGCACGCCAACATGTGGCTCGATGCTGGTGTACAGGCTCAAGCCGGGAATGGCGCGCGCATCGGTCTGCAACGCAGCGGGGATCATGCCGATGCTGTTGACCTTGCCCTGCCGGAAGGCGTCGAGCGCGGCCTCGGCGGTGGGGTAGGTACGGAAGATCACGCGGTCCAGTGCGTAGCCCGTTTGCCCTTCGGGGCGTTGGAGGTAGACCGGTGCAACACGTAGCTGCACGCCGTCAATGCGTCCGCCAGAGGCGGTGAGCGTTTCAAGCTGGTAGGGGCCGGTCCCAATTGGAGCGAGATTGAAGGGGTGTGTTGCCAGGTCTGCCGCCGCGACGCCTTGCAGTACATGCGCGGGCACGATACCGATGCGCAGGTGGTCCGTGAACGAGGCGAGTGGCTGCGTCAGCCGGAAGCGGATCGTGCGCGCGTCGAGCGCGTCCACCTCCACCGTGCGCCAGAACTCATGCAATGTTTCTGCGCCGGGAAAGTTGGGATCGCTGAGGATGCTGGTTGTGAACACTACATCCTCGGCGGAGAAGGGAATGCCGTCCTGCCACAGCACATCATCGCGCAGCACCACAAGATACTGCAACCCGTCCGGCGTG
>CBEVZO010001039.1:0-1564 GCA_965554365.1 uncultured Anaerolineae bacterium | reverse complement strand
AGGCACGCCGCCACGAAAATGATCCCAGAAATGTAGATACAGCGCCCACTCCGTGTCATCCATCAGACCTTGCTGGTGCAGATTCTTGGCGAAAACATGGCGATCACAATAAATCGACCGCTCAAACACCCTCATCGTGTCGTTTGCTTCTGGCAAATCGCCAGCGTCCGGCAAATCACCGAGGGCCTGTACACGCGTCAAAAACGCGCCAACCTGCATCGTAAATGCCCAACGTTGGGTGTCGGTATAAAAACGTTCCAACAGGTTCATCGCAAATCCAGACTGCCAACGCTCCACAGGCTCTTTCACAAACGTAAACCGGTCATTGGCGGCCAAGACTTCACCCAACGTTGTCTTACCCGCTGCGATGTTGCCTTCAAGCAATACAAACATCCTATAACATCCCTCAAGACAGTCGCATCTTGCTCGTTCAGCGCGCACGCAACGACGTGATGCGATGATTGATCACCGGGCGACAGAACTCGCTGTGCCGATGACAGGCGCGAAACCAGTGTATAATACCGTCTCCCCCCCGTCATCGCCATTCCTACATCGCTATTCCTGCACCACTGGATCGTGTTAAAATAGAGTGAGAGCTAAAATTACCCGCAGCCACTACTATACGGTGTGCGGCTACTAGCAGGTAAAAACAGATGATAAAAGTCTTGATCATTGAAGACGAGACTCCCTTGTTGGACGCACTGGTGCAAATGCTGTGCTTCGAGGGCTTTGATGCGTTCGGCGCACCTAACGGTATAGTCGGAGTCCAACTAGCACACGAACAGCATCCCGATCTCATCATCTCTGACATCATCATGCCCGAACTAGATGGCTATGGCGTGCTGTTGACGTTACAAGATGATCCCGAAACCCGTCTGATCCCGTTCATATTTCTGACCGGCAAAGACAAACGCGAACACCAACGCTATGGCATGGAATTGGGCGCAGATGACTACATCACCAAGCCCTTCAAACGCGAGGAGTTGCTCACGGCAATCCAAGCGCGACTCGATGTGCAGCATACACAGCAAAAAGATCATGAGCAACAAATCGAAGACTTGCGCCAATCGTTACTGCTGGCGCTGCCGCACGAACTGCGCACCCCGCTCACGGGATTGGTCGGCTATGCTGAGTTGTTGATGGCCGACAGTGATACGCTTACTCCTACGCAGATCACACACATGGCCCAGATGTTGTATTCGGCAGGGCAGCGATTGAAGCGCCAGATCGAGAATTTTTTGCTCTACGCGCAGTTGGATATGATACAACTCGATCAACACGCCATCGCACAACATCGTGCCCACCACGTCATAGCCCCCGGTGACATCGTTTGCGCATCCAGCGAAAAAATGGCAGCCCGCCATACACGGGACGCTGATCTCGCGCTGGAAACAGACAACATCTCGGTACAAATTGGTGAGGGTAAGTTAGAAAAAATCATCGCTGAACTGGCCGATAACGCATTTAAATTCTCTGCCGCGGGCACGCCGATCCACATCATCGCCGGAGAGGCCCGTGAGGTGCTAACAGAGATGGGGCTGGGCGACCGGCTGAACCACAAACC
>CBEVZO010001038.1:0-1564 GCA_965554365.1 uncultured Anaerolineae bacterium | reverse complement strand
AGTTCTGCTATTCTAATCGGCTTCAGAAGATTTTTAAACACGGATTAGCCTAAGTCTTCAATACGGCGAAGATGATCGGCAAGCTGATACATCGCACTCTGCGCACTAACACCTTGCGCATCTAGCACATCTTGCGACGCTTGTCGCCATGTTTGACGTTCACGGATCCATGCTTGAACAGCGTCAGGATCGCAATCACCCCCATCTTGTGCCTGTGTCGTCAGCGCGGTTGAAAGAACAAGACAAAGTATCAAGGTAATGAGAAGCAATTTCCTCATCGTAGCTCCTTTCGATTATGATTATTGTATAGCAATCGAAGAGCTATGCAAATATCCATCGTATCTGTATGGACAGGACCATATAAACGTCAACTTCTGAATAGAGTACGAGTACCCGAACGCCACTCACTACACGTTGAACCGGAAATGCACCACGTCGCCGTCCTGCACCACGTAGTCGCGGTCCTGTTATTCTCCAAACACATCCTTCACCGCAAGCGTAAACCCCGGCAACGCCACGCCACCGTCCAGCACATCATCCATGCCAAGCCGCTGTGGAGCCTCACCCGGCACATACACTTCAACATACTGCTTCTCTGGATTCACCACCCACACGGTAGTTCCTGCCCGCAGAAAGTTGACCACCTTGATCCGCATGTCGTCCGCCTCGTTCGACGGCGACAATACCTCAACCGCCAAATCCGGCGCAGTGGGTCCATAGGCCTGATCCGAGGCTTTCGCCTGCCGCGCTTGTGAGATATACGCCACATCAGGGATATAGCGTTCGCCGACAATCGTGTAGCCGCCGTCCGCACCCGTCACGATGCCGCCCAACCCCTTTTCGTGTAGGTAGAGCTTAATAAAAAACACAACGTTCGTGGCAATCTCTGACGACCGCTGATTTGAAACCATCTCGACCACCTCTCCCCCGATGAATTCAAAGCGCCGGTCGGCGTTTTCCGGTCGCGCGGCATACTGTTCAAATTCTTCAACCGTCATGCGCTGTAATTGGACACCCATCTTAGGCTATCCTCTCGCCAAATTCGCTGCGCAGTTGATCGACATATTCCTGCGCATCAACGCCGTCCCAAATCTCCGCACCCACCCCTTCAAACTCCAAGATGCTGCGTTTCTGCCGCACAGGCGCAGACTCCGGCTCGGTCAGCGTATCAACGATCATGCCAATCAACCGTTTGCGCTCCTCAATTGATAGGGTACGCACTTCCTGTACAAGCTGTTCCAACGTCATGGCACTAACCTCCATCACATCGCTTTCCTGTATTATACACCCCCCTACACATTGAACCGGAAATGCACCACGTCGCCGTCCTGCACCACATAATCACGGCCCTCCACGCGCGAGAGACCCTCTGCGCGCACCGCCGCCCAATTCCCGTGCGCAATGAACGTGTCATGCGGGCACACCTCCGCACGGATGAAGCCGCGCTCGAAATCTGTGTGGATCACGCCCGCCGCCTGCGGAGCCGTCCAGCCGTCACGGATGGTCCAGGCGCGCACCTCCTCCTCGTTGAAGCTGAAATAGCTGATCAGCCCCAACAGCGCAT
>CBEVZO010001037.1:0-1568 GCA_965554365.1 uncultured Anaerolineae bacterium | reverse complement strand
TGTATTCGCTCCTAACGTAGTCGTTGCCCTTCGGCATGACTGAGGCTGGTCAACACGGGCTTGCTTTCACAAGCCCCCGACCTTGTGCCGGGGATCGTTGACGCACGAGTCCTTGTGCGTATGGTAGCGCTGGCTTGTAAACCAACATTGTAGCGGAGATACGGTATACTTGGCTAGCGGGAAACCCATGCAATTCGTCGCCACAATAAAGGCAAACCTCATTATGACTTCTGGTCCACACGTGCCCGCACCCGCTACCGCGCCCTCCGATGACCGTTACGCGCGCAAATGGTGGGTGCTGCTCAGCGTGGCGATGGGCATCTTCCTGGGGACCATTGACGGCAGCATTGTCAATGTCGCGCTTCCCACGCTCGAAAAGGCATTCGACACCGATTTCAAGACGGTGCAGTGGGTGGTCGTGTCGTATTTGCTGGTGATCACGTCACTGATGCTCGCTGTGGCGCGGCTGGCCGACATGATCGGCAAGAAGTGCATCTATCAGACGGGCATGGTCATTTTTACACTGAGTTCGCTGCTGTGCGGACTGGCTCCCTCGGTTGAGGCGCTGATCGTGTTCCGCGTGCTGCAAGGCATGGGCGCGGTGATGGTGCAGGCGCTCGGCATGGCGATTGTGACGGAGAATTTCCCCAGCCACGAACGTGGGCGCGCCCTCGGCATCATCGGGACGGTTGTCTCGGTCGGGATCAGCATCGGCCCGGCAGCGGGCGGCTACCTGATCGGCACAGTGGGTTGGCGCGCGATCTTCCTCGTGAATTTGCCGGTGGGCATCGCGGGATTTTTGTTGGTGCGGCGTTTTGTTCCTGACTGGCAACCGCCCAAAGGTCAACGCTTCGATCCCTTCGGCGCAGTGATCGTGTTATTCTCGCTGCTGGCGTTGGCGCTCGGTTTAACATTCGGCCCCGAAACAGGGTGGGGCGATCCGCGCATCCTGGCGCTGCTGATCGGCGCGGGCGTGGGCGTCGTGGTGTTGATCCTGGTGGAACTGCGGTTAGAGCAGCCTATGATCGACCTCTCGCTGTTCCGCGATCCGCTGTTCAGTATCAGCTTGCTGACCGGGCTGCTGGTGTTCGTCATTATTGCGGGCATGTTCACACTGCCATTTTACCTGGAATACGCCAAAGGTCTCGACATCAAGAAAATTGGCCTGTTCCTGACGGTTGTGCCTGTATCATTGGGTCTGACTGCGCCGGTCGCCGGGTCGCTCTCTGATCGCTACGGATCGCGCGGCATCTCGCTGCTGGGGCTGATCGTCGTCGCAGGCGCGTGCCTGTCAATCTCCACGCTGCGCGAAGATACCTCGACGGCGGGCTACATCATCCGCCTGCTGCCATTGGGACTCGGTGCGGGCTTGTTCCAATCGCCCAACAACAGCGCGATTATGGGCGCGGCCCCACGTGAACGGCTTGGCGTTGCGTCAGGATTGCTCGCGCTCTCGCGCACGTTGGGACAATCTATCGGCGTGCCGTTGATGGGCGCGTTTTTCGCGAGCCGCGTGTTTGCCGTCACTGATCTGCCCGCCGGAGCCGACGCCACCGATGCGCCCGCCT
>CBEVZO010001036.1:0-1581 GCA_965554365.1 uncultured Anaerolineae bacterium | reverse complement strand
ACGACAGGGCGACGAACAGCGCATCAACGACGAAATTCTGCTCGACAAAGCGCGCGTTATCGAAGACACGCTCGCCAGCTTTAACGCGCCGGGCAAAGTGGTGGAAGTGAACCCCGGCCCGGTGATCACCCAGTTCGGCATAGAGCCGGATTATCTGATTGGGCGTGGTGGCAAGAAAATGCGCGTCAAGGTAGGCTCGATCGCGAAACTGGACGCCGACCTCGCGCTAGCGCTCGCCGCGAGGACCATTCGTATCGAAGCCCCCGTGCCGGGCAAAGGCTTCGTAGGTATCGAAGTGCCTAACGATGAGGTCGCACTCGTGGGCCTCTACGACATCATGGAATCACCAGAGTTTTCGCGCCTCAACACCTACCTGAAGCTGGCTCTCGGTCTCGGCGTGGATGGGTCGCCGGTGGCCGCCGACCTCACCGCCATGCCGCACCTCTTGATCGCCGGAACGACGGGTTCCGGTAAATCCGTCTGTGTGAACTCGATCATCACGGCGCTGCTATTGAACAACACGCCGGACCAAGTACAGTTCATCATGGTCGATCCTAAGCGTGTGGAGCTAACCGGCTACAACGGTATCCCGCACCTGGTCGCGCCCGTCGTGGTCGAACTCGAACGCATCGTCGGGGTGTTGCAATGGGTCCAGCGCGAAATGGAAGAGCGTTACCGCAAATTCGCTGCCATCGCCGCCCGTAACATCGTGGACTACAACAAACGCGTAGTCGAAACCGGCGTCGATAAGATGCCGTACTACGTGGTTATCGTGGATGAGCTAGCCGACCTGATGATGCTCGCGCCGGACGAAACCGAGCGCCTGCTGGCACGTCTCGCGCAGATGGCTCGCGCCACTGGCATCCACCTAATTATCAGTACGCAGCGCCCCTCGGTGGACATCATCACCGGGTTGATCAAGGCCAACTTCCCCGCACGTATCGCATTCGCGGTGGCCTCCTCGGTTGACTCCCGCGTGATCCTCGATCAGCCGGGCGCGGAAAAGTTGCTCGGACGCGGCGATATGCTGTTCCAATCACCAGACGCGGCTGCCCCACTGCGTATGCAGGGCGTGTTCGTCTCGGATGAAGAAATCATGGCAATCACGCGCTACTGGAAGGGACTGCTGCCCGACGATCATACCGCCGCTGCCGCCCCGGTCGACGTCACCCCGGCACGCCGGGACATCAAGTTCAACCGGCTGCCAAATGCAGGCGATGCAGGGGGACGCGCCCCAGGGACGAAACCTCCGGCCCCGGTAGACGGCGATGCACAACGCGCCAGCCGCCCCGCCCAACGCCAGTTGTGGGACGAACCAACCTCCACTGTCAGCAGCGATGCGAATGGGCGCGACGAACTCTACGGTGAAGCAGTCGATTTAGTGCAGCGGCTCAACAAAGCGTCAATCTCGCTGTTGCAGCGCCGTCTGCGTATCGGCTACACGCGTGCCGCCCGCCTGATCGACATCATGGAAGAAGAAGGCATTGTCGGCCCGCCGCAGGACGGCAGCAAACCGCGCGAGGTCCTCAAACCTAAGATCGAGTCGGGCGACGACTGAGCGCACAGTAAACACACAATGTT
>CBEVZO010001035.1:0-1586 GCA_965554365.1 uncultured Anaerolineae bacterium | reverse complement strand
GCTGCGACGTATGAAAAACGAACGCGGACGTGCGCTGTGGCGTGGTCCAGCGTTTATGTTTGTGGCAATGATATCATCTCTGATCATCTGGCCGCTGTTCAACATTCCGCTGCAAGCGATTTTTCTGGCAGTGGCGGCGCTGGCGCTGGGCTTGCCTGTGCTGCGCTACGAGTTTTTGAACCCACGCAAACAAGCGCACGCTGCCTTAGCTGAGAAATATACAGCACTGCGCGATGCGTACCGGATGAAAAGCCAGTTCCTCGCTAACATGAGTCATGAACTCCGCACGCCGCTTAACTCGATCATTGGCTATACCGAATTAGTCCTCAACGAAACCTACGGCGCGCTGAACGAAACTCAAGAGGATCGCCTCAACAAGGTGGTCCGCAACGGGCGCAACCTGCTGGCGCTGATCAACGATGTGTTGGACCTCAACCGCATCGAGGCCGGGCGTGTGACTCTGGAGCGTGCCCCGATCCCCACCGCCGCGCTACTCGATCAGGTGGCCGAGATCGTTGAGCCGTTGGCCGCACAAAACGGGTTGACGTTGCAGCGCGATTACAGCGCCGATCTGCCCCCGGTCTTCGCGGATCAGAACCGGCTGCGGCAGATTCTTACCAACATCGTCGCCAACGCGGTCAAGTTCACGCCCCAGGGCTGTGTCACGATCCGCGCACGTGTCACCACTGCCGCGATCCAGTTTGAGATCGAGGACACTGGTATCGGCATCCCCGGCGATCAATACGACACCGTGTTCAAGGAGTTCGAGCAGGTGGACGGCTCGACCACGCGTGAGTATGAGGGCACGGGCCTGGGCCTGGCGATCACGAAACGACTGGTGGAAATGCATGGCGGGCGTATCTGGCTCACGAGTGTGTTGGGCCAGGGAACGACGTTTTATGTGACGATGCCCGTGCATCCGGATTTTACAGTGCCGCGTCCTGTGGCCGATCTCAACGCGCCGTGCCCCGCAACGGTGCTGGTGATCGATGACAGTGCCGAGTCGCGTTTGTTGCTCAAAGATGCGCTCACCAACGCCGGGTATGAGGTGCTGACCGCTAACAGCGGCTTGTCCGGGATCGCGCGAGCTAAAGATATGCGCCCCGATTTGATCACGCTGGATGTGATGATGCCCGGTATGGACGGCTGGCAGGTGTTGCGCGCGCTAAAAGACAACCACGACACGCGCAATATCCCGGTTGTCATTGTCTCGATTGCTGATAATCGCCCGTTGGCCGTCAGCCTGGGCGCACACGATGCGGTTCCTAAACCGCTGGACCGCGTGCAATTGTTGCACGTCCTGCGCCAGACGATCCAGCCGGACGCGGCAGATGGTGACGGTTGCACGCGCATTTTGGTGGTGGACGACGAAGTTGCCAACTGCACCATGCTTACCGAACTGCTCACCACGCAAGGTTTCACGGTGGAATGCGCGCAGGGTGGGCGGGCCGCGCTCAAGTGGCTGAAGGCGCATGTACCGGCGCTGGTGCTGCTCGATCTGATGATGCCCGACATCAGTGGGTTTGATGTGTTGGTGGCGATGCGTGACGATGACCGTCTGCGCGATATCCCCGTGATTGTGCTGA
>CBEVZO010001034.1:0-1588 GCA_965554365.1 uncultured Anaerolineae bacterium | reverse complement strand
GTTGTGGTGGCTGTGATTGACGCCGTGAATCTACTGACCGGTGCCGAACGCTCGCAGCTTAACCAGACCTACGATGTCCTCAACGGTCTGACGTATAACCAGGAGACTGAAACGTTCCTGGTCACAGGCCGCCACTGGCCTAAGCTGTTCGAGGTGCGCTTTGTGGACGCGGATCGTTAGCGCATTTCTGGTTATGGTGAGCAACGAGGCTTATGAACATGATTATCCGGGCGCGCTTTGCAGGTTAGCCCCTCCTCACAAGTGGAGAGGGGACTTTGGCGCGCAACGGACTCCTGGGGAATAGGGGCAAGATCATCCCTCATGGAGAAGGGGAGTAAGACGCACGTTAATCCCTCGCCCTGAGGGAGAGGGAACCCGGCGCGTGACCGCAGGTCACGTTGCCGGAAGGGTGAGGGCTATGTGGCGAATCTGTGATTCACTGAAATTCGCGACATGCGACGTGTGCGCAGTTGGCGCGGGACGGCAAGGTTGCGTATGCTTGGCATATACCGCATCGCGCGCCGCCAGTGGCTCCACAACGAGATAGAAATGAGGTTTTTCTCTAGTTCTACCCTCGTTTTTCTCTGCGTCCGACGTCAGTCGGCCTCGGCTGGCCTCTGCGGTGAATAGCTTTTGTTTTCCGAAGGAGAAACGCCCCATGCGCCGCGTCATCATCCCCTTACTCGTGTTCGTAATGCTAATCACCGGAGTCGCGGTGTGGCAACCCCCCGTCGCCGCCCAAGCACCCTACACGCCCGTGATCGAATGGACGGATTGCCCCTTTCCGTTGCCCGACGGCGAAACACTCGGCACAACGCTGGACTGCGGCTATCTCGTCGTGCCGCAGGATCGCGCGCGGCCCGCAGAGACACAGGTCGCGCTGGCGGTGGTGGTGCTGCATAGCACGGCGACCGCTCCTGCGCCCGATCCGATTGTGTATCTGGAAGGGGGACCGGGCGGCAGCGCGATCAGCGGGATCGACGGCTGGCTCACCATCCCGCTGCGCGCTACGCATGACATCGTGCTGATCGACCAGCGCGGCACAGGTTTCTCGTATCCACGCCTGTACTGCTGGGAGATCGATGAACTTGACTGGGATGCCATCGACATGCAGGATGATGCGCTCAGCGCCGCCGAAACTGAGGCGCTTCAGGCGTGTGTACTGCGGTTATGGACCGAAGACGGCGTTGATCTCAGCGTCTACAACAGCGCCCACAGTGCCGCCGACATTGCCGATCTGCGTATCGCGCTGGGCGTGGAGCAGATCAACCTGTTCGGCATCTCGTACGGCACACGGCTCGCGCTGACCGTGATGCGCGATTATCCGGCGGGCGTGCGCAGCGTGATCCTTGATTCGACGTATCCCCCGGTCGTCGAGGGCTACGAGGAAATGGCCCCCAACATGTACCGCGCCTTCCAGCAAATGTTCGATGACTGCGCCGCCGATCCCGCGTGCAGCGCCGCATACCCCGATCTCGGTGCGCGTTTCTACCGGCTGGTGGGGGCCTGGAACGCCAGCCCGGTCTGGATCAGCGTGCTGGGCGAGGAGTTCCGCGGGGACGATGTGGTCGATCTGATGTTTGGCTAC
>CBEVZO010001033.1:0-1588 GCA_965554365.1 uncultured Anaerolineae bacterium | reverse complement strand
AAGCCCTCGCCGACGTGGTGCATCGCCCGGTGAACATCGGCGCGAGCATCGCCAGCGGATCGTTTAAGACGCTCGGTATGGTCGTTGTACCGTGCAGCATCAAGTCGCTGTCGAATATCGCGCACAGCCACGCGGGGGATTTGATCACGCGCGCGGCGGACGTGCAGCTTAAGGAAGGACGTCCGCTGGTGCTGGTCGTGCGCGAGACGCCGCTGCACCTGGGCCACTTGCGATTGATGGTCCAGGCGGCGGAGATCGGCGCGCTTATCCTGCCGCCGATGCCCGCGTTTTATAGCCACCCGCAGACCGTCGATGATATTGTCAACGGCATAGTGGGCCGGATTCTGCTGCGTCTCGGCATCGACAACGACTTATACTTTGAATGGCTCGGATTGAAAGGTAAGCTCGCATGACCGACGACCTGCCCCTGCTCCCCGATGATATGCGCCCCACCCTACGCGAGTTCCTGAAGGGACAGTCAACGTTGGCGCTTAGCACGGCGGGCCTGAACGATGGGCGTCCGCAGGCTGTGCCGCTGTTCTTCGCCAGCGACGACGCGTTTAACTTCTACTGGATCAGCGATCCCGATAGCCGCCACAGCAAAAACCTGGCCGACTGGAACGATGTCTCGGCGACGATCTACGCTCAGACGTGGGACTACACCGCGATCCAGGGCGTGCAGATCGAGGGCGATGCGTTTAGCGTTACCAATGAAGACGAACGCGCCCGCGCGCTGGCACTCTACGCGTCGAAATTCACGTTCGTGAACGAGCGCTTCTCTGCCCTGATCGCGCAAAGCGTGATCTACGTGCTGCGTCCGCGTTGGCTGCGCTGGATCGACAACACGCGCAAATTTGGCTATAAGCAGGAATTCCGTATTGAGCAGGGGCATGAGGGCGATGCGTGATCGCCCCCAGGCGCAGCACGCGTCAGGCCATTGAGCAGTCGGCGTCGCCGTACTCAATCTCAATGGTGACGTGCGAGAGGTCCAGATTGTGTAGCGCTTCACGGCAATCGCGTTTGACGCACAGTGCGCCATTTTTGCTTACCGCATCGTCCACCACCAAGTGCGTCGAAAAGACGTGATGTTCCCCATCCAGTGACCACAAGTGCATGTGATGCACGCCGGTTACACCACCAACGCCGCGCAGCCGCCGTTCAATTTCGTGTAGATCGAGATGATCCGGCACGGCCTGCAAAAACAGCTTAACCGTTTCGCTCAATTTGCCGATCACGTTGTACAGCACATAGCCAGTGATGCCGATTGATAACAGCGGGTCGAGAATCGGCGCATGGACGAACAGCGAGATCAGGCCCACGATCAGCACAGCGATCCAACCCAGCATGTCTTCCAGCAGATGCCAACTCACGACGCGCGCATTCGTCGAACTCTGATCGCGCAGCCGCCACGCCGCTGCTCCATTCACCACTACGCCGAGGATCGCAAACGCGACCATGCCGCCCGCGTCGAAGGTTTCCGGGTTGAGCAGGCGCGGGATCGCTTCGCGCAGCACGAACACACCGCCGACGATCAATATAATCACGTTGATCAGCGCGCCGAGCAGCGAAAAGCGCCGGTAGCCGTAGG
>CBEVZO010001032.1:0-1589 GCA_965554365.1 uncultured Anaerolineae bacterium | reverse complement strand
ATAGTAGGCCGCTTCGTAGGATGATCCCACTTCCGGGTGGCGCAGCACGATCACGTCGGTGTAGCAGCCCACCGCGCGCACGGTGTCCGCGAGGTTTTCGCCCTTATACACCGATGAGAAATGCACGCCGTTGCTCGCGGCAACCACTTCACCTCCCAGCCGGCGCATCGCGGCCTGGAACGAGAGATCGGTACGTGTGCTGGCCTCGTAGAACAGCGTCGCCATCAGCGACCCGGCGGCGAGATGCAGCAATCCGCGATCTCCCTGGCGGATGCGGCGGCGCAGCGAGGACGTCGCGTCAAACAGGATTTGCAGGTCGCGGCGTTCAAACTGGCCTACCGAGATAATGTGTTTGTGCGTGAAGTCGCCGTCGATACGTGGCGGTGTGTAGGTGGTGGTGAACTGGCGTGACTGGCGCAGGTTCGCGTGTTGCAGTGTGTCGTTCATAACAGGCGCTCCTATCCCACAAAAAACAACCACCCGTTAAGGTGGTTATGGTGTGGTGAACTGAATGAATGATCCAACGATCTGGCACGCGTCGCCGGGACAGACTTGGCGTGCAGGGGGGGGATGCGCGCAGGGCAGAGGTAGCTGGCAGCAGCATGGTCCTGGATCGTGATCTAAACCGGGCGATAGGGTGTTGGTGACGGAACATTTGGGGGGACGGACACTCAGAAATCAGAGCCGAAACCCTGAAGCGACACTATAGCTGACAATGGGATAACCGTCAAGGAAGAATTTGGGCGTGTCAGGGGAGCGTAGGTGGCATAAAGCCCCGATCTTTCGTACAATGGGCGCGTAATGGGACCGCGAAATCTGACCAATACAGGCACACCATAGATGACTGATTCCTCTCAACATGACGTATACGAACGGCTGTCGAGCCGCTATTTGTGGCAGAGCCGTTGGTACAACGTGCGGCAAGATCAACTTCGTGCGCCGGACGGTTCCAAACTGACGTACACCGTGATCGAAAAGCCGGACGCAGTATGGGTGTTGCCGGTGACGGCGGCGGGCGAGATCGTGCTGATCGACCAGTATCGCTATGCCATTGGCGACTGGTGTTTGGAGATTCCGGCGGGCAATGTCGAGCCGGGGCATACACCGGAAGTGATGGCGGCGCGCGAACTGCGTGAGGAAATCGGCGGCGTGGCGGAGCGACTGGTCCCGCTGCCGGAGTTTTATACGATGAACGGCATCGGCTCGGAGCGGGCGGTCGTGTTTTTGGCGCTGGGCGTGACGCTGGATGAGCCGGATCGCGAACCGACGGAGATGATCAAGCTGCGGCATGTCGCGATTGAGGAAGGGCTGCACATGGCGCGCACAGGCGCGATCAAGGATGGGCCGAGCGCGTTGGTGATTTTGATGGCGGAACCGGCACTGCGCGAGGTACTGGCGGAGGGTGCGCGATGACGCTCTTTAGGAAATTTGGACGGATATCATGGTTGCCTGAAAATCGGCCCCTATCTCCCCGGTCTGTACACCGAGATGGAGAAAGGGGGAGTCAGACGTGTGTAAAGCGCACCTTCCCCCTTCTCCATAGGTTCTATCGAGCGCCAGCGAGATTGAACAGTCTCGGATGGAGAGGG
>CBEVZO010001031.1:0-1591 GCA_965554365.1 uncultured Anaerolineae bacterium | reverse complement strand
GCGTCGAGACGGCGTTCCTGATCGGGGCGGGGTTGATCGCGGTGGGGGTGGTGCTGGCGGCCTATGCATTCTGGCAGGATTACAGGCAACACCACGCGCGTGCTGCGCTGTCTACTCCTACCGGATAATTTGCACAACGATTGTAGCAGTCTACGACGCCGCCTCCGCCTCGGCACGCGCCTGCCGGTAGAAATATGCCATGTTCGCCTTGAAGATGTTCACCGCGCCCCAATCGCTGAACGCAGCGGGGATCGCGCGGTTCAGCGCGTCCGCTTCTGTACCACCATCCCGCACCACTTCCTCCGCGATCTGTCGCAGCGCAGGCACATAGCGTCGCAGTGCGGCCAGTGCCGTCGGAGTCGCGACCGGCCCGTGCCCCGGCACGATCACCTCGACCGGCGGATCGAGCAGCCCAATCTGGTCGTAGATGTGCAGGCAGACATCCGGGCTACCATCACCGATCCAGGGATGGCGTTGGTGGAACAACAGATCGGCCACAAACGCGATCTGGTCGTCGGGCAGATACAGGATCGAGTCACTTTCCGTGTGGCCGCCGCCATAGCAGAGCAGTTCCGCACGGCGCGCGGTCCCATAAAGCAGCAGCTTATGCTCGAACACCAAATCTGGCAGCCGCACACTGAGCGTGGGCAGATCGTGCAGCACCATGCGCAGCCGGTCGATCTCTTTGCCGATGGCCTCGCGGCGGGCGGAATCGGTGGTGGTTTGGAGTTCGGCTTCGAGGTCGTGCAGTTGGCGTGGCACATTGGTTTGCTGTTCACGCGTTTGCGGGGGCAACCGTTCGGCGATGAGCGCGCGCGTGCGCCGGGAACTGATGATCGTGGTAGTGGGCGGCAAGACCTGATTGCCTGCCACATGATCGAAGTGCCAATGACTGTTGATCGCCAGCGTGATCGGGCGGTGCGTCAGTTGGTGCGCCGTATTGACGAGATCGCGCGCGGCCTGGGGTAATGCCAGTGTGTCAAAGAGCAGCGTGCGGTCGCCCAGGTCCACGATCCCGGCGTTGGACCACGCGCCGCCCCCTTCCCGTGCAATGGCGGCGTAGACACCTTCCGCCAACGGTTCGATTTGGAAATGTCGGGACGTGGATTGCATGAGCTGCCTCACTGCGCGTTGGACATCATTCGGGGCGTTGCTGCCACCCAGTGTAACATGATTTGGGATTTGCGGTGTGGGGCGCGCCGCACGGGGAACACACTAGCGCAGTCGCCGGATGAAAATGATGAGGAAACTCACCAGGGCCAACGCGATTTCTTCCTCGACGCGGGCCAACTGCGTGGGATTGTTGAGCAGCCAATTGGCAAGTACCGCCGCCGCCCCTAACGCAAACACCCCTAGCGCACGCGCATAACGCGGATCGCTTTTGGGATAGGCCAATGATAGCACGGCTCCGATGAGCATGGCCCCCATGCTAAGGATTGAGAAAAAGGAACGATCCATTAGTGCCTGCCACTTAATCGTGCGCGAATGCGACACCGGGCAGGACTACATCATAGCATGGTCGCCAGTTTACCCCTTCCCAAACCCCTCCCCGCAAGCGGAGAGGGGCTTAACGGTGAGCTTACTCCCCCCT
>CBEVZO010001030.1:0-1591 GCA_965554365.1 uncultured Anaerolineae bacterium | reverse complement strand
CTACGGTCTATGCGCGCGCGTCTAGCGCCGATCTCGTGCAGCGCGTTCCGAACAACATCTCGCTCTCCGGCGTGCCCGGCGTGGTAGAACTCGCCACCGTCCAGAACGAGTTGGTCATGCTGATCGGGCTGCTGCTACTTCCGCTGTTGGCGCTGATCTTCGGGCGCTGGAGCTTCAGCTTCCCGGCCACCGTGCTGCTGATCGCGTTGGGCCGTTCGATGGCGCTGCAATCCGCCGATCTTGAGGTCGGCGCAACCGGGCTAGTTCTCGGTGCGGGCCTGCTCTATCTGGCGCTGACCGCCATCCGCCGCCCCACGTTTTTCCCGACCGTACTGCTGTTGGGCGTGGCCGGTGATCAACTGATCCGCACATATTACGACACCTACGACCGCACCTGGCAAAGCGACTTCACGCTCACCATCGCGGGCGAAACACAAGAAATGAGCTTGATTGTCTCGCTCGCCACGCTGTTGCTGATCGTGATCGCGCTCTTCGCGTGGTACATCGAACGCCGCTACGATCTGTATCAAGCAGAACTCGCGGAACAAGATCGCCAGCAATTCCCCGACCGCGA
The DNA here is from genome assembly GCA_965554365.1 of uncultured Anaerolineae bacterium. Classification (GTDB taxonomy): domain Bacteria; phylum Chloroflexota; class Anaerolineae; order Aggregatilineales; family Aggregatilineaceae; genus CAYRNY01. The sequence goes on along the minus strand of CBEVZO010001030.1, from coordinate 1,017 downwards.
ACCCCCACGCCCGCCACGCGGACGCATGAACATCTGGGGCGGACTGGGCCTCGGCGCGGTCTTGTATCTGGAACTCACACTGTTGGGATTGCCGAACGCGGTCGCACACTGGTCCGGTGTGGACTACGTTGCGATTGTGCCCTGGCTGATCGCGGCGACGCTGTTGCCGCTGGTTCCAGAAGTGCGCAAGCAAGCGGGGCGTTTCGCGGGCATGTTCGATAGCATGTGGCGCGGCTGGCTGTGGGGTTTGCTGCTGGGCTTGCTGCTCGTCGTCGGACGCCTCTATGACGGCATCTTCTCGGCATTCACACTGGTTTTCGCGCAGTTCATGATCGGACTCTCGCTGTGGTGGCTGGTCAACACGCGCGCGCAAGGACGCGGCAACCTGACCGGCGTCACAATCTTGTTGGCGCTGTTCAGCTATGGCGCGCTGGCCGTGGGCGACTATTTCACCTACGACTACGCCTACGTGCGCGATCTCAGCGATCCGTACCAGAACGTGAGCGAACTCCTGCGCAGCTTCCGCGACATGGGCCTCGGCCTGACGCTGATCGCCGCGCTGGTGCTGTCGATCCCGATGATTCTCACGCGCAAGGGCCTCGCATGGTCCGGCGGTTACACGATCTACACGTACCTGGGACTGGCGCTCGTGGTGGGCGCGAGTTTTGCGGGCGTTGCCGCCGCCACCGGTGACGTGGTGCGCCGCCCCGTCGCCCCGGACTGTTTGCGCATCGCCACACTGAATCTACACGGCGGATATTCGCAATATTTCGATCCCAACCTTGAACGCGCCGCGCAGTTGATCGAACTCAACGGGGTGGACGTGGTGCTGCTGCAAGAAGTGGATACCGGGCGTATGGCGAGCTATGGCGTGGATCAGGTGCTATGGCTCTCGCGGCGGCTACAAATGGAGTGGGCGTTTTATCCGCAGAACGAGCTATTGCAGGGCATCGCCGTGCTGAGCCGCGTGCCGATTGCAGATGCGCAGGGGCTTGATCTCCCCAGCACAGGCAACCA
>CBEVZO010001029.1:0-1593 GCA_965554365.1 uncultured Anaerolineae bacterium | reverse complement strand
GGTGAAAAACTACATATGTTGCGTGTCAGTCGCAACCTGACTCTCAAAGCACTGGCGGCTGCGTTAGGTTACAAAGCGCATGGGCATTTGAGCGAATTAGAGGGGGGCAAGAAGATCCCCACTGCCGAACTGGTACTCAAGGTGGCCCGGTTGTTTAATGTGACCACTGACGAATTGCTGAAAGACGAATTGGATTTGGACATAGACAGTGCGGAATAACCGTGCGACAGGATACTCCAATGATACCATTTGTTGAGCGTGATCCAATATGGCAAGAAGTAGAGAAAATCCGCCTGATCTTGAGTACGTTTCAAGACGGCACAGGGCAATTGGTCAATAAACAGGACCCACGCAAGACTTTACCAGGCTGGCGTGATTTTGAACGGGCAGTTGCTCTGGCGTTGGACGGTCAAGCAACAGAAAGCAAATACATTTTCGATATTTTGCTACCTGGTGGTACACACACCGGAAAGCACTATGGTTTGTCCTGCAAAATGCGCGGCGAGTTGAATCGCGTTGACAGAGATGGCCGGGTCACAATTGAGGTGGCAAATTCTGCCAAGAAGTTCTGGTTGCGGCTTAACTCAAAGAGCATCAATCAAACCAACTATAGAGCACAGCCCAGAGAATCGGGTATTGGAGTGATCGAAGAAGTTGAAAGTTGGCACACCGCCGCAAGCGACACGCATGGCGGGTCAGTAGATATTTCGTGCAGCTCGTATTTGGTGCTTTCTTGGAATAATGAAGGGTGGTATCAATTACACCAATTCGCGTTAACATTTTCCGATCCCGCGACTCTCACATGGTATTGTCCGCTGAAATTAGTTGATGGTAAGCAGGAATTGTCTCAACGTATTAATGGCGATGATGAACGTGGGACACTCTTTGAATGGTATGGTACTTCCGGTGGACAACTCAAGTATTATCCGTTAGCCGAGGATGCAATCTGGTCGTCGGTGCGCTTTCGTTTAGAGCCTATTCTAGATCAGGTTGAGCACGGGATACTCAGAAAAGCGCGCGAGTTCTTTCCTGAGTTATGGACGAGGTGTGCCAAATGACCGAACCCATCCGCGTACTACACTTCGCCGACGTACACATCGGCATGGAAAACTACGGGCGCACGGACCCCGCCACCGGCACGTCTTCGCGCGTGCGAGACTTTCTGCGGCGCATGGACGAGATGATCGCTTATGCGCGCGAGGGCGACGTGGACCTCGTCATCTTCGCGGGCGACGCCTTCAAGACGCGCAACCCCACGCCCACCTTCGAGCGCGAGTTCGCGTTCCGTGTGCAGGATTTGGCGGCGCTGTGCCCGGTCGTGCTGCTGGTCGGCAACCACGATCTGCCCGCCGTCGAGCGCCGCGCATCGAGCATCGAAATCTACGAGACGCTCAACGTCCCCAACACGATCCTGGGCCGCGACTACACGCTGCACGAGATCGAGACGAAGCGCGGGCCGGTCGTCGTGGCGACTGCGCCGTACCCGATGCGGCATCACCTGCTGCGCGATGTCGAGCTGCCGCACAACCGCACCATCGGCGAGATCGACGCGCTGCTGGCGGATCATCTCGTGCTGCGGTTGGATGATCTGGC
>CBEVZO010001028.1:0-1594 GCA_965554365.1 uncultured Anaerolineae bacterium | reverse complement strand
AGATTAGCCCGGTCAGCATAGGGGCCACAAGGCCCGCCGCCGGACCCGTCAATTGCTGCAATGCGTTGGCGCGGTCGCGTTGATCGTCGGGGATGAGCATGGTCATTGACGCCTGGAACGCCGGTCCCTGGAACATCGCGAACGCCGCGCTCACTGCCGATACCACGTACAACTGCCATAGCGCGAAGGTGCCGAACAGGAAACTGAACATCAACAGCGCCGTGCCGACGGCCTGCCCGATATCCGCGATCACCATCACGTAACGACGGTCCCAACGATCCGCCAGCACCCCCGCGAAACTCGGCGCGATGATGCGTGGCACAGCGGAGAAAAACGCGACCAGTGCCAATGGGGTCGCGCTGCCGGTGTCTTGATAGACCCAGATACCGAGTGCAATGCCCGTCATCTGGCTGCCGATGAGCGAAAATGTTTGGGTCAGAATTAGCGTGTAGAAAGTGCGGAGTGAGCGTTGTCGTGACGTCATAGAAACCCCCCTCTGGTCATTGATGCAGATTGTGGTGCTGTGTTTCTATGAGTTTTATACGCAAAACAAAGGCAAAGGTTTCACAATATTGAACATCTTGTTTAACTTTGTTAATTGGGCGTGGCCAACAGCATTGATCCGGCAGGGATCAGCGGGCGTTTCACGTACTAGTTAACCTTCACAATAGGATAAGCGAACAAGTTGCCCCCTCCCCAGCAGCGATCAGGCAGGCATCCGATGGTCAATCTGACGGTTGACCAAACCCGCAATTGCTACCACGCGAGGGGTATGAATTTGACGATGATTGCGGTCGGTTTGGGTAATACTCTGGTAGCGGCAATGGTGTTCTCAACGATAATCCGGCGACTGGAAAAAGCGGAGTTGTAGGCCTTGTCTTCCTCGGAGCGGGGTTTACCCTTCGGTTTCTTGTGGGGGGAAGCTCCCAAGCCATCGGGATGCAGCTTGGCAATGCCCTGGTAGGCCGAGTCACCGATACCGCCGACGCCTTCCGGCAAGCGCTCCATCAATTTCGATTCCTCCAGCACCGTGAGGTCCGACGTGGGACCTGATCGCGCTTCAGCCGGAGAGCAGTGATAAGCGCCGCCCTGGCAACGCGATGACATGAGCAAGGCCGATCTCGATGCAGCACTCGCGGTGGCGGACGATCTACCGGCGGATGAGGTGATGGGGGTTCCTGCAAGCGAACTTCTGGCCCAAGCCGCGCCCAGAGGTCCATTCACATCGCAGCCACTATGTGGGCGTTTTTGTGGCGCTCGCACTGGTGACGTTTATCGAGGTCGCGCTGGCGGTCATCGATCCGTCATGGGTGGTGGGGCCGCTGGTGATGCTCTCAACGATCAAGGTGCTGTTGGTGGTCGGATTTTTTATGCACCTGTTTTACGACAGCAAATGGTACGCGTTCCTGTTCACGTTTGCGATGCCGTTTGCGAGTCTGATCATTGTCATCCTGGCATTGGCCGCATAACAGCGCATACCTTAACTCATTGCTCACAAGTTAAGGATCAGAAAGCATTGTCAAGTCAGAAAGTGCGGCTAATTTGCCAAGCGGAGGTTTGCGTTTGATGATGCCCAACAGCTTGGTATTGGCGA
>CBEVZO010001027.1:0-1595 GCA_965554365.1 uncultured Anaerolineae bacterium | reverse complement strand
GAGGCATTCGAGGCTCTGCGCGCCTTCCTACAGGAGAACGAACCGAAAACTGCCAACCGGCTGTATTATCTCTCCGTCGCGCCGTTCCTCTATGCACCCATCATTGAGCATCTAGGCGCGCTGGGCATGGCGGAAGAAACCAGCGGTTGGCGGCGCATCGTGATCGAAAAACCGTTTGGGCACGATCTTGAATCGGCGCAGGCGCTCAACCGGGCCGCACACCGCGTATTCAAGGAAGAACAGGTCTACCGTATCGATCATTACCTGGGCAAAGAAACCGCCCAAAATATCCTATTCCTGCGCTTTGCCAACACGATCTTCGAGCCGATCTGGAACCGCAACTTTGTCGACAATGTGCAAATCACCGTCGAAGAACTGGTTGATGTCGGTCACCGTGCCGGGTTCTATGACGGGGCGGGTGTGCTGCGCGATATGTTCCAGAATCACCTACTGCAACTGCTGGCGCTGGTCACGATGGAACCGCCCGCATCCTTTAACGCTGATGCACTGCGCAACGAAAAAGTGAAAGTTCTGAGCGCGATCCGGCCCATCGCGCTGCGCGACACTGTGCGCGCCCAATATGACGACTACTGCGAGGCCGAGGGCGTCGCACCCGCTTCCCAGACTCCCACGTTTGCGGCGCTCAAGCTGCACATTGATAACTGGCGCTGGCAGGGCGTCCCGTTTTATCTGCGGTCGGGGAAAGCCCTACGGCGTAAAGCAAGCGAAGTCGCGGTGGTGTTCAAGTGCCCGCCGCACATGATGTTCGCCCGCGAGAACGACGAATGTTTCAACCCCAACGTGCTTTCGCTGTGCATCCAGCCCGACGAAGGCGTGCATTTCAAATTCGAAGCCAAAGAACCAGGCTCACACCAAACCACACGCGCGGTCGATATGGAATTCCACTATCGTTCCTCGTTCGGTGACGAGCCGCTGCCCGACGCCTATGAGCGCCTGCTGTTAGACGCACTGTATGGTGATGCGTCGCTGTTCACGCGCCGCGACGAGATCGAAGCCGCCTGGCGACTGGTCGATCCAATCATCGAAGGCTGGGAAAACACCGCTGTTACGCCGCTGGTCACGTACCGACCCGGCAGCATGGGACCAGAAGAAGCCGATGATTTCTTGGCGCGCGACGGACGACTGTGGCGCGAAGAATGTGTACACGAGGACTGCTGATGGCTCACAAGCTACAGGTTTTCCCAACTCCTGATGCACTGGCACACGCTGCCGCCGAACAAATCGTCACGCTGGCCCATGACGCGATCACGACACATGGACGCTTCAGCATCGGGCTATCGGGCGGCTCCACCCCGCGCCTGCTGTTTACACTACTGACGAACGCGGATTTCGCACCGCGCATCGACTGGGCGAACGTGCATATCTTCTGGGGCGACGAACGCACCGTTCCGCCAGATCACACCGGCAGCAACTATCGTATGACACATGAAGCGTTGATCACGCATGTACCGCTGCCCCTCGATAATGTGCGGCGCATCAAAGGAGAGCTTGATCCAGCACAGGCGGCAGACGAATACGAGCATGTGCTGCGCATATTTTTCCCGGATCAGCCCTGGCCGCGTTTTGATCTACTG
>CBEVZO010001026.1:0-1597 GCA_965554365.1 uncultured Anaerolineae bacterium | reverse complement strand
CACCGGCACAGCCTATGATTACGCGTGGGAATCGCTGTTGATCAGCCTCGCCACCGGCGTAGCGCAGCCCCTCGACCGTGAGGAAGAAGGCATTTCGCTCGAACGACTGCTGCGTTCTGTCGCCGAAGCCGTCGTCGCCGTCGTGACACACGCCCCCGAACAAAAGGACACCATTCAGACCGAGATTCTACAGATGCGTGCGGCAGCAGAAAATGCCGCAGTCCCAGAACTGATCGCCTGGGTTGACGATGCGCTGGCACTGCTCGGTGGCGCGGCGCTGGACGATCTCGATCAGCAGCATCAAGGCATCTACGCGACCTATTGGGACGCCATTACCCAGGCCATTCAAAGCCAATAATTAACGTTTATCGCTTACTACCTGCTTGTCACACATTCCCTGAGGTGCATATGCGTAAACTACTTTCGATACTCATCGGGCTGGTGTTGATCGTCGCCGCTGTCGTGATTCTGTGGATCGCGCACGGCCCCCAGTCCTCCGCAGCCACCACTACCGGCGGCATGCTGTATACACAGGCAGAACTCGCGGCCAACGGCACGAACACACTGGACACTGTGATCGATACAGACATCGGTACACAACCATTGCCCCCCGCGCTTGCGCCCGCAGCCGCCGCCGATCTGCAATCCGCCGATGCCGCCGAACTCAGCGCCGCGCCCGAAACCGTCGCCGATCTGGATGAAGTGCCCTCCGCCCCATTGACCACCAATATCGTGATCGAAACCGACACCGAAATCGAAGTCGCCCCCATCGCGCAAAGCGGCCCGGATATGGTCGCCCCACCAGATGGTCAGGGTGGACAGACGCAGATGATCGAAACCGACTACGAGCAGCGCGTGGTCGAACTCGAATGGCCCGCCCGGTTCCAGGTCAAACGGTCGGGATCACTGCGCGTCAAGCTGAAGGTGCTGGACAGCGGCGCATTGCAACCTGTCGCGGAAGTGGCGGACAACGAAATCATCGCCACACCGATCCTGATCACCAACCGCTACGCCACGCACGACGCCTTCGTGACGCTCACCATCTCTGCGCCGGATTTCTCCATCGATTCCCTGTCAAACGCTACACAGCAGATGCTGCCCGGCGGCGCGGTCGAATGGCGCTGGACGCTCGAATCCGACGACGCGCAAACGTCTGTCATCTCGCTGAGCATGACGATCTCGTGGCAGCCCAAACCCGATCAGGTAAATCCCCCGCCCGCCCCACAGAACGTGTACATCTGGGGGCAGACGGTGCAAGTCGAGGTCGTCTACGTGTTCGGGCTGATCAGCGTGCCGCAGGCGAGCATCCTCGGCACAGTGATGGCACTCGCCGGGCTGGTCGCGCAGTATCCGATCCTGGAAAAGCTGCTGGAAGCGTTCATCGACCGGCTGCTCGGACGTGATCGCCGCGAGGAAAAAAAGCAATCGAGTAAATCTGACGACCGCCGCGACCGCCGTTATTGACGCCGCGACCGTCGCTCAACAACCGCCTATCCGCCGCCCAGTGCATCGCATGATCCGCCGGGCGGTGTTGTGTATACGCGCGTTAACTCCCTCCCCGCCAGCGGGGAGGGCTGGGGTGGGGTCGCGTGCATAA
>CBEVZO010001025.1:0-1606 GCA_965554365.1 uncultured Anaerolineae bacterium | reverse complement strand
TGATCGCGCAGGACGCAGCCGACACCTTCGACCGGCTGTGGTTCGCGGCGCACATGTACGGCGGCAACCATCCGCCAGAGTACGACGCAGATAGCTACAGCGTAATCGGCGGGATGCAGGCGCAGGCGCGCGTGTTTGAAAACGTAATCGGCTTTGTGCCGCCGTTCATCGCGGGCGAAGGCGGTTGGCGGCCCGGTGAAGCCTCCGATACACGCTACCCCCCGATCACCGAAGACATGCACCAGGAGTATCACGTCGCGGTATTCGAGTGGTTCCGCACCGGCACGCTGAGCAACGGCGATCCGCTGCCGGACTATCTGTTCGCATGGTGTCCCTGGCTGCTCAGCGATCCAGTGGACCCCGCCGCGTGGTACGACAGCGCATCCGGTGATCGCGCGGGCACGATCTCGGCGACGGAGGCGCTGCCGCCGTTCGAGCGCGCGTTTTCGTGGGAGTAAAACGGCACGTACATCGGCAAAAACAAGACGGGTATCAACTTTTTAAGCGTCCGACCCTTTACAGCGGCGCGCACATCCCGCATAATCGGCGCAGACGTGGGTGCGGCAGAGCAGCACCCCTACATTGAGGCACTACACTTATGCGTTATCACATCTGGACCCTGGGCTGTCAAATGAACGTCGCGGATTCGCAGCGACTCGCTTCCGAACTGGAACGGCTGGGCCATCACGCGGCGGAGCATCCCGACGAGGCCGATATCCTGGTCGTCAATACCTGCGTCGTGCGCCAATCCGCCGAGGACAAAGCCTATGGGCGGCTGGGCGAACTCAAGAAGGTCAAGGCCGCGCACCCGGAGAAAATCGTCGGGCTGATGGGCTGTCTCGTCGGCGTGCGCGATCCACTGCGGCTGCGCGAAAAGCTCCCGCAGGTGGACGTGTTCCTCCCGCCGTCTGATCCCGCGCCGATGGTCGAGTTTCTGCGTGACCGCACCGCCGAACACGAAGTCTTGCAGATCGAAGCAAACGAACGCGTCCTCCGTGACCGCTTGCAAGATTCCGCCACTGACACTGACGGCCTGCTGATCCTGCCGCAGCACGAGCGCGACACACTGGTCAGCGCATATGTACCGGTCGTTTACGGCTGCTCGCACGCCTGCACGTACTGCATCATCCCGTTCCGGCGCGGGATCGAGCAGTCGCGCTCGGTTGGGGAAATCGTCGCGTATGTGCGCAGTCTCGCGCGTCAAGGGGTGCGCGAAGTGACGCTGCTCGGTCAAATCGTGGACCGCTACGGCAAGGACGTGCCCGACGGCCCAAACCTCGCACAACTGCTGCGCATCGTGCATGAAATCGCCGAGGAATAAGGCGTCGCGCGCATCCGCTTCCTGACCAGCCATCCTAACTGGATGAGCGACGAGCTACTCGACACGGTAGCCGAACTGCCGCGCATCATGCCACAGATCGAAGTGCCGGTCCAGACGGGTAACGACGAGGTGCTGGCTAACATGCGGCGCGGCTACACGGTGCAGCAGTACCGCGAGCTAGTCGCCAACATTCGCGCGCGGATTCCCGGCGTGGCGATCCACAACGACATTATCGTGGGCTTCCCCGGCGAATCGGATGCCGAATTCGACACCACGCGCGGCTTT
>CBEVZO010001024.1:0-1616 GCA_965554365.1 uncultured Anaerolineae bacterium | reverse complement strand
GCGGCAATTTGATCCTACTGTATCCCAACGAAGTAGGCTTCCGCACCGACAATGAGGCTATGCACACCGAAGCGCACACGCAGAACGCCCAGGAAAAGAACTACTGGGCGGGCTTCTGGAACTACCTCGGTCGCCGACCGGTCGCCGCTGTCAGCGTGCCCCTCCGCGCGGCATACGACGAGGGGCTGCTACGAGCCTATCTGGACGATCTCGCCACGCGCTACAACGACCAACCCGGCGAGGCCGCTTTCGATCAAGTCTCGCTCACCTTTAGCTCTGGGCTGGCGGGACGGCAACTCGACGTAGATGCCGCGCTTCCGCTGATCGAAGCGGCACTGTTCGACCCGGAACCCACCGCGCGCCGCATCATTCTCCCCACCAGCACCACCACCGCGCAGCAACAAGACATGGCAACGCTGCGTCAGGGAATCAACACGCTGCTGTTCGATAGCGGCTTCGACTACGACGGCGGCAATCAATTCGCGTCCGTCTACATCATGGACCTCACGACCGGCGAGGAAATTAAGGTGCTGGCCGATGTGCCGCACAGCGCCCGCAGCGTGATCAAAATCCCGATTATGGTTAACCTGTTCCGCGAGGAATTGCTCGTTCCCTCTGGCACAGACATCGCCTACTTGCTGACTGAATCAATCCTATGCAGCAACAACTCGGCGTCTAACTACATCGTGCAATACGCGGGCGCAGGTGCGAATGAACGCAGTCAACAATTGGACGGCCTAAATCAAGTCTCCTGCACGGCACAGGCGCTCGGCGCGGAACACACCTATATGAGTGCGCTGCTATGGGTAGGCGATAGCAGCCTCGAATTTGAAGCGCCCGTCTGCCGCCCAGAGACACCCGGCTCACTGCCCACCGCCGCGAACCCCGATCCCTTTGCACAGACCACCGCGCAGGATATGGGCGTGCTGCTCACCGGCATTTACGACTGCGTCTATCACGACAGCGGCCTGCGCGCGATCTATCCCGACGAGATCACGCAGCGCGAATGTCAACACATGCTCAACCTGCTCAGCGGCAACCACATCGACCGTCTGATCGAGTTAGGGCTGCCTCCCGGCACACCATTGGCGCACAAGAACGGGTGGGGCATCGAAACCAGCGTCGACTCCGGGATCGTATTCTCGCCGGGCGGCGACTATGTAATCTCGATCTTCACCTGGGAATATGACGCAGACGGTAACGCCCTGCCTACACTGGCAAGCTGGGAACTGATCGAGGAACTCAGCCGCCTGACATGGAACTACTTCAACCCGGACCAGCCACTGCTTCAACCGCGCGAGCCATTGAATCCGCTGGGCGCGATTGACTGCGTGACGGTTTCCACCACTGAGGATGTGAATCTCGACGATATCGACATGCATCGCCTGGACGCGAACGGGCTGCCTCTGTCCACTGCGTGTTATGGCGGCGCAGGCAACTGCCGTCCCTTCGACAACTGGGGCGCGGGTCCAACACCAGAGTAACCGCACGGCTTGCTCCCCCTCTCCATAAGTTGCATCGAGCGCCAGCGAGATCAACTGTCTCGGATGGAGAGAGGGCTGGCTTTCAGGGGTAGGTATTTGATTCTAGCTCAACAAACTCATGTTGTGACAACT
>CBEVZO010001023.1:0-1616 GCA_965554365.1 uncultured Anaerolineae bacterium | reverse complement strand
TAGGGCGGAGCAGAACCCGCCGGAAAATACTGTCCGTAGGTGAAAAACTCGGCGTAAGTTTCGAGCGCCTGCCGGGGCATGATCCGATCGACGTAGGCTGTGCCTGCACGCACATCGCGCCCCGCCAATGCCAACAGCCAGGGGACATAACCGAGTGCCAATCCCACCACGAGATGGAACACAAGCGTGATCTGGCGACGTGTTCTGAAACATAGTGCGGCGCTCCCCACAAACACGCCGTGTGCAGCCAACGCCAGCAAGCCGGTGTAGTGCGTATACAGCATCGCGAGCGCCAGCAATAAGTACCCCGCCAACAGTACCCAATAGTGTCGATCTAACCTATATGGGATATCTGCATACCGCATCCAGAGCGACCACAACAGCACACTGGACCATGCAAACAGAGTCAGAGCAAGCGCATAGGGGCGCACTTCGAACGCGACATAAAGCAAACTTTGCGTGGAGGCATACGCTGCGCCCGCAACCCAGCCCACAAAAGGTTTTCCGCCGAGCCGCCGTCCCAGCGCGATCACACCCGCCACGCTGAGTAGCGCCAAGCCCCACGAATACGCCCGCAGCGCAAATTCGCTCGTGCCTGCGGCATCCGCCCACAACTTGCGCAAAGCATAATCCAGCGGCATCTGGTTATCGATCCGCGTACACCATTCCCAGATGTCAGCGCTATTGCGCCCAGCAAAATAGGCGCTAACCGTCTCGTCGTACCACAAACCGCGCGCCGGCCATTGACGTACCAGGCCCGCCGCGATCATGAGCAACAACAGCGCCGACACCCACACCTGCCAACGCGCTCCTGTGCGCACCCCCATGCGCCTTATCTCCTAATCCACTACTCTCACTCGATCCCCGAAACGGTGAGTACACTTCCGTCTTCTACGGGACACAGCATTACCTGTGCTACGCGTACATCATTAGCCCACTGACGCTGTACACACCCCTCATCAGAGAGTACAGCATCCGTTTGAGATTGCCAATCCGCCACGCGTAGACGGTGATCAACCCACCGCTGCGCCTGTTCCAGTGGCAGCACCAACACAATGTCGGACGCCACATCCAGCGTAACTGCATTTAATGCATCACCGACAGCTATGTGCATGTCTTGCCGCGGATCAGGCCGCCAGATTCCATAGTCAAACCCATTCATACGGATCACGTCAGCAGGATAATACGCCTGATCCACCGCCGCCAACACCGGCTCAGGATAAAACTGCGCACGGTAGATGATCGCACCAAATTCTTGCGCCTGGACCGCCGCGATTAGATTGGTCGGATCGAACAGGTCGTTCTCATACAGATTCTTCAACTGCGTCGGATTGGTAATCACGTCACGATCCGCACGCAGACTAAACGCCGCTTCCTCGCTCATAACCGGCTTCACGCTCGCGCGCACGATGTCCACGATCCGTTCGCCATTGTCGATATCGCGCTGCGTGGGAATGTGCCCAATCGCCGCATATCCCGCGACTTCGCCCGCCGCGTCGTAGAATGCGTAGCGGTCGCCGTAAGTAGACTCCAGGCCAAGCGCATCGCTCAACGGGCCGAAGAACGCACCCTCCGTTGGCATTTTGACCACACTCAGCCCGTACACCAGATACACC
>CBEVZO010001022.1:0-1618 GCA_965554365.1 uncultured Anaerolineae bacterium | reverse complement strand
CCACTGCGGCCCAGCGTCGTGACCACGCCCTCGTGCGTCGATCCAATGAACCCTGTCACCACCGGAGTCATGCCCTGCGCCAGCAGCGGCAGCAGTTCCCGCCGTACAGTAGCTTCGGTTTGATCGAACAACACGCTCGCGTTACCAAACTGATCATCGGTTGTCACCAAACGACTCGCGCTCAGCGTAACACTAGGCACGCCGCTCTGTCGCAGCAGCGCGGAAAGGATCGGCACACACATGCGCTCACCCAGCGACATGACCTTATCCATCGCTTTAGGTGACGCCTCGCGCAGCACCGAAATGCCATAGCACAACGTTTCAAACTCGTCGATCAGCGCCTCGACCTCGTCGTGAATGGCGATGCGTTCCACATCTGCTTTGAGTACGGCGCGGATCGCGGTGCGATGTTTCATGCGCAGTTCGTGCGCCAACACGCGGTAACGAATCGTATCGCCACGCTCGGCAGTCTGTGCGCCGTCGATCAGCATGTTCGTGACGCCGCTCATTGCCGAACTCACGACCAACACGCGCTCGTGTTCGGCATGCACGTCGCGCACAATAGCTGCGACCTGCTGCATTGCCTCGGCGTCGCCAACCGAGGTTCCGCCGAATTTCATGGTGAGCGTTTGCATCACTGCTCCTCCGATCACGCAACATTCGCCACAACAAATAAAAAAGCGCGGAGCCGGGATGCTCCACGCTTGGTGTATCGGGGTAACTTATCTCCTACCCGTCGTCCGCACTTGAAGCAGCCCGCAGCGCCCGCCCGGTCATCATACCCATACCGGTAGTCATAGTTATGGTCATAGTGCCCATCGTGCGCGCAAACATACAACTGCTCCTGAGTAGGTCAAACGTCAACGCGCATGAGCGTAGCACGTAAGCGGCTACAGTGCAAATTGACGCAAATTGACAATGCTCCCCCCGTATGCTATCATGCTGCCATCGCAAGAGTTTCCGCAAGGGAGGCATACTACATATGGCTAACAATAAAAAACTCTCGGCCCGTGTAGGTCAGGATATGTCTGCCCCCTGCACCAAATAATCTTGCGTCTTCGCACTGAATCAGCCTGATTCAAACTTCCATTCCTAATCGCGAGTGACGCACTCCAGTCTTATCACTGGCGCAGTCGCAGCCGTATCCATGATCTCAACTCCTTCGGGAGGAGATATGGAACGCAGTCTGACGGCTGTTTCTGGCTGGTGAGCGTGCCACACATCGTGTCCCCCTTTCCCTGTTAGATCACACCGTGCTGCTGTAAACGCGTGACGTGTCTCCTCGACGCATGGCCTAACGTGTGAAGTTCACACCTGAGCCAAAGTTATACGCAATCCCAGAGTCAAATATGGAGCAAAACGTTGTCTGATGCACAACCGTTTTCGCAACACACGCACAACCAAACACGCAATCACGCATATCACAGCACAACCACAAAGGGAAAACACACGACGATGCCTGATCATTGGTCGCTAGACGACGATTCTTATGCCGACTATGCCGAAGACTTCAATCCGGTGCGCACCGACCGTAAAGCACGGCGCAAACGCAAACCACGTGCCAATTCGACGCCCAAGAAATCGCAGGCCGCGATTGTTGACGAGATCGCGGACACAA
>CBEVZO010001021.1:0-1626 GCA_965554365.1 uncultured Anaerolineae bacterium | reverse complement strand
CCCCCTCTCCATAGGTTGCAGCGAGCGCCAGCGAGATCAACCGTCTTGGATGGAGCGGGGGCGCGTGATCTCCGATCACGTAGGGGGTGAGGTTAGGTTTTGCGGCATCACCCGCCGAACGGTAGGACTACAGAATAGCGTGGTCGCCAATTTACCCCTCCCCAAACCCCTCCCCGCAAGTGGAGAGGGGCTTAACGGCGAGCTTACTCCCCCCTTTCTCCGCCTGCGGGGAAAGGGGGGCTGGGGGGGATAGGGGTAAACACCGGCAAAATCACGTTATCTTGTGGAGCTACCCGCCGAACAGCTTAGCCGTGATACTCATCATCAGTGAATTGCCTAACCCGAACACGATCCCCTGCACGATCCCGCCGATGATAATCGCGCCGCAGCCAGACCAAGCTCCAAAATTGTAGACTTCGCCCACAATTTTCACCTGCAAATACCCCACAAGCACGATGCTAGCAAAACCGCCCAATCCAAAAATCACCAGTAGCGCCGTAGTATCGCCCAGAAACACGCCGAGGGTGAAAATCGTCGCCGCCACCAGGATCACAACCGTTTGCAGCGGGACAAAGCGCCGGTACAGATACACCAACGTGCCATCACCACCAAACACAATCGTCGCCGCGAGGTGAATGAAGAAACCCTGCACCGCCAGCATGATCACTTGATAGATGCCGTTGAACACCGCCCCGATGATCAGAAATAGCAGGCTCGCCGCGATCAGCGAATCCACACTGTCGCCCATGCCCGGACCGGCGGCCATGCCCGCCTCATCGAATACTTCCTGAATCGCCGCTAACGCAAACAGGAATACGGCAATCATCGCCATCGTGATCGTCAGCCAATACAGACCGAAATCCATCGCCACGTTTTCCCAGGTGGCCGTGTGTGATGCGACCCCGTGTGACTGCTGCCGCTGGAGCTTTTGCTTACCGCCCAGGCCCTCGATCAACGCGTTACGGCGGTCCGGGTGTGTCAGCAGCACAAAACCCTCATGCATCCCTATCCCGGTCACATTCATGATCAGGTTTTGGGCGAATTTGTGGTTGCGCAAACCGGGGTCCATGCTCAACGCCTTGCCCAGATTCTCGATGGCGCGTGGCTTGTCGCCCGCCATATGATGATCGGTCGCCGCGTTGAGCATCCCACGCGCGATCTTCTTGTCACGCTCGGAGACAGTCTCCGGATCGGGCAAATCCGGCGCAGGCCCGATAGCCTCACCGGGCATTGCGCCAAATCCCGCGTTCGCGTGTTGTTGCGCCGCTGCCGCCTGCGCTTCGAGATGCTGCCGCACGTACTGCCCGCCCTTGAGCGCCAGTTCGCGCAGTTCCGGGTCCGGGTCCGACTTAAACACGATAGCGAGTACCTTGAGCGCGGCGGGGTCCTTGCTATTGGCGAGTGCCATAATCGCCGCACGGCGCTGGTTCGGATCGTCGCTTTTGAGATGGCGAACGTACTGGTGGATCATGCCTGCACTCTCTCCCGCGAATAATATGCCATACACTGCTGTGATGCGCTGTTGCGCGAAGGTGTAGCTTGCGTATGGGTCCACGAACAACCTGTCGGTGCATCGTTTGTCATTTACCCCTCCCCCAACGCGAACTTGTTCGCGCCCCCTCCCCG
>CBEVZO010001020.1:0-1627 GCA_965554365.1 uncultured Anaerolineae bacterium | reverse complement strand
CCCGATGAGCATGACTAGCGGGCGAGTGGTGGGGCGTTCGAACAGTTCTACGGCATCAGGAAGCGACATCAATGTATCTCCAATCGGGCAGGTGCGTGATCCTAATTATCCTGAATTATTCCACATTTGCGCAATGTGGACTGTAGAAAGCGCACAAGAATCGGCTCAGCCGGCGTAGTGTTTTGCGTATTCCGTCGCGACCAGCGCTGGGGAGAGCGCCGGGTGAAATAGATCTTGGGATGTGATGCATAACCCCGCGACAACCGCGCCCGTGCGCAAACATGGCGCGGATCATCTCGCCGGGCGCATCGTCACCGACCAGCCCGTGCAGCGTCGTGTCGAGGCCCAGCCGATTTAGGTTAAACGCTTTCCCCGCCGCCGTGCCGCCTACTGTCTCATTGAAGCGTTGGCTGAAGACTGTGTCCGGTTGGGGATCGGGCAATGTGTCCAGATAGATCAAGCTGTTGAACGTCACTCCACCTGCCACAAAAACGCGTGTCATAGGTACTCCTCTGTCGTGTACTGCCGTGCGACTTATGCTTGTGGGCCATCATGGACGCGCTGCTTTTCATTTTCCGGCGGGCGGTTGCGCCAGCGTTTGACGGTTGGCGTCAGGTAGTCCGGGGGGCGCTCGTATTCCTTGATCTTGTCTTGCATCTCGGCCACGCCGGTATCGACGGGCGCGACATAGGTGTACTTGTGGCGTTCCTCGTTATTTTCCAGGTAAATCACCAGCCGCACATACCAGCCGGGACCTTCCCAATAGATAGCTGTACCGGTCAGTTTTGCCATAAGGCTGCTCCTTTGGACACAGTGGCGTGACAGCGACAAGCATACCGCAGAACACGCCATCCGTGCAGGGAGCAAGATGCTCTTTTGTTCAAGTTCACCGATCAATTGCAGGGCGAACCGTCCCTTTTTCGGTACAATCGGGGACCATCACCCGTTTGAATCACCCATGAGAGGGAAAACACAAACTCATGCAGGCACTCAAAGACAAGATTCGCGCCGATGGTCAGTATCTCGGTGATGGCATCCTCAAAATCGACGGCATCCTCAATCACCAGATGGACCCGCAACTCGTCCGGCAAATGGGCGAGGAGATCGCTGCCCGCTTCAAAGACACGCATCCCGACCGCATCCTGACCGCCGAAGTTTCCGGCATTGCTCCGGCGGTGATGACCGGTCTCGTGCTGGGCGTTCCGGTGGTCTATGCACGCAAGCACAAACCTGTCACGATGTCCGGCCCGATTTTTCTCGAAACCGCACCCAGCCACACCAAAAGCGGCGAAGTGAATCTGATGGTCGCGGCGGAATATTTGCCGGAAGGCGAACGCATCCTGATCGTGGACGACTTCCTCGCCTCTGGCAGAACACTGCTGGCGCTAGCACGCATGGTACTCTCAGCCAAATGCACGTTGGTCGGCATCGCGACAGTCGTTGAGAAGGCGTTTGAGACGGGGCGCGAGAAGCTGAGCGCGAAATACGGTGTTCAGGTGGAGTCGCTGGCGATCATCACGCATATCGACGAGCACCGCATCGACTTCGCCGACGATCCGCCGCGCGGTACGGAGGTCTAACTGCATGAGCGCTGATGCAGCACAGCAAGCAGTAGAGGCGTTGTGGC
>CBEVZO010001019.1:0-1628 GCA_965554365.1 uncultured Anaerolineae bacterium | reverse complement strand
CGGGGAGGGGGCGCGAACAAGTTCGCGTTGGGGGAGGGGTAAACTGGCGACCACGTTATTTTGTAGTCTTACCACACAGATAAACACGGATCAAAACTGAAATTCTGTGTCTCATAGGGCCGAAAGTCAACGAGTTGGGGCAGGTTTGGGACATGGGGCAGGGCCGAAAGTGGGGGCGGCATGGACCGTGCGGGATGGAGTTGGGGTGTGCGGGGTGCATTTTGCGACGTGCGCCGTGATCTTCTCGACGCGCGGGGTGTATTTTGTGACGTGTGTGGTGAATTTCCTGACGTGGTTGGTGCAGTTCGTGACGCGGCGCGTTGCGTTTGGAGCGTGAGCTGCACCAATACGCGCTGCCAGATTGAAGCATCAGAAACCATTTGAGAAGTCTCGTTTTGAGCTTGATTTAGCTTAACCTCACCCCCCGTGCCCCCGCGCGACACGTCGCGTTCTACACGCGGAGAGGGGGAGAACGCGGTTGAGCAAGTCCCCTCTCCGTGCATGGAGGTCGTATGCGAAGGCAGTTTAACTTTAAAATACGGTAACGGGTTTACAAGTTAGCCCCTCCCCTAAATCCCCTCCCCATTGCGCTGCGCTGATGGAGAGGGGACTTGACCGCGCGACCTGACTTCCCTTTCTCCATGAGGGAGAAGGGGTTGGGGGATGAGGGCCAACACGCACAAACAAACGAAAATCGTGATGCACTGAAATTGAAGCATCAGGCAATGCAGGGGTATGAATCGCAGTACATGACGCTTATCAGGAGGGCATGAGAATGAGGGTTCAACGACTTTTGCGAGTGGTTATCGGGGTGATTGTGCTGGCGGGATTAGGCGCAGGGATCACGCTTCGCTCTGGCGTGGAGGCCGCACCGCCGGGGCAGGCGGGCACACTGACGTACACCGATATCGCGCCGGCGACGGGGATGCTGGACGCTAACACGTCCGAAGCGGCGTATTCGTTTGACTGTTTTGCGATGGGCCTCGCGTCGGTAGTGGCCGAGACGACTTCCGGTGATCTGGAAACCGAAATCGTGGTGACAACGGCGCTGGGCGGCGCAGTGGCGCAGGGTGGCCTGGTGAGCAGTGGGCCGAATATTTCCGCTGCCGAAGCGTTTGAGATGCACGCGGACGGCACGTGCCGCGTTACGCTGCGGCGCGTGGGCAACACGTCCGGCGGGTACGCGCTGCGGTTGCTGCCGGGGTTCGCCTATCTTGACAAGTACGACCGCTTTGAAGGCCCCGATGACCCGTTGCAGATGCATTGGGAACCGTACGCGTCTGCCACGTTGACGGTGGCGACGGTGGGGCCACAGTTGCAGATTCAGGTCCTCACCGATAACATGCTGGGCTACGCGGTCCCCACTGCCGACGATGCGACCTGGGATGATTTTTATATCCAGGCGGAATGGGAGATTCTGGGCGCGCCGAGTTATGCGGAATACGGATTTTGTGCTGCGCATGAACGATGATGCCAGCCAGTTTTATGCCCTGACGCTCAGCACGGACGGCGATTGGGCGCTGCTGTGGTTCGATGGCGCGTGGGCGTCAGTACAAGAATGGACCGTCAACCCGCTGATCGATGGCGCGTCCACCACGCCGATAGTGGGCTTGGCAATGAAGGGGAAC
>CBEVZO010001018.1:0-1629 GCA_965554365.1 uncultured Anaerolineae bacterium | reverse complement strand
GCGTGACGAATGGGAACGGTAACGTTGACCGAAATTTCTAGCATCACCGTGCTTTACACGGCTAATCTGCGCGGGGCGCTGCACCTGCTGCCCCAACTCTCTACGCTGATCCAGGGCGTGCGCCGCGTGGCAGAGGGACCAGTGTTCCTGCTGGACCTGGGCGACACCTGCGCGAAAGATGCATGGGTCTGTCAGGCCACACAGGGACGCGCGCCGTTTCTGGTGCTGGATAGCATGGGCTACGACGCCGCCGTAATCGGGGGCAATGAGCAAGTGCCGATCCCGCCGTCAGCACTGCGGCAGTTGGTGCAGCATAACGATATGGTCATGCCGGTGATCATCTGGCAACGACCCAAAACGTTAACCAAGCGCGGTGTACAATTCACCGTACTACCGGGCATTGTAGCAGCTAACGCTACGTCATCGAACGAAGCACCAGCGTTGCGGATCGACCGGGGAGCGGCAACGCTGCCCGACGTTGGTAGTTCGCACCCGGTGTTAGGAGACGTACCGCAGGGGCATCTCGCGGGTATTGATATTGCATGGCCCGCCTGGACGGTCCAGCACGCCAAACTATTGGCGTTAGAAGCCACAATACCCATTGATCCGTCGATTGCAGCAGTGGTAGAACTGGTCGAAAGCGAAGCGCGGCAGCAAGCACAAAAACATGGGGGACCACCATGAACCAAAGCGAACTGGTACACAAGCTCGACGAGTTTTTCAACGTGCAGCATTTCCACGAACACGAACTCTGGTCCCGCATTGTGCCTGCTAACAACATGGCAGTGTACCAGCGCGTCGTCCGCCCGGAGTTCTACCAGGGACTCTGGAACGGCCTGATGCTCGACAGCACCGCCGAGATTGATCGCGTGTACCTGATCGTATTCCCTGGTCAGGCCGTGCTGGATACGATTCTGGCGTTGGAACTCGAACGCGAGGCTCCCGGTGCGCTGATCTTCGCGCATCATCCCGCAGACTTTGAGGAAAGCGACCGGGGCTTCCGGGGCATCAGCGAAGCCCAACTCGAAGATATGCGCGAACACCACATCAGCTACTACTGCTGTCACGCCCCGCTGGATAACCATCCCGAAATCAGCACGGTGGTAGCTCTGGCGAAAGCCCTCAAGGTCCACGACTGGCAACCCATCGCAGACGAACGCGGATATACCGAAGGCGTACACGGGCATGTGCATGATATGGATTTCGTGAAATTCGCCGAACGCATCGCCGAGGTCACCGAACTGCCGTACATTCGCTATGCGCAAACACGTTTCAACGGCCAGCCGGTCGAGCGCGTGGCAGTGATCCCTGGAGGCGGCGACAAACCCGGCCAACTAGAGCGTGTAAACAACCTGGGCTGCGACACGTATGTCACCGGGCATTGGTGGCTGCAAGGAAACTACGACTACGCAGAGCAGCAGCGCGCAAAAATGCGTGACGTTGTGCCGCAAATGCCTATGAATCTGATCGGTACATCGCATTACGCCAGCGAAATGGTCGTCCTGCGCGATCAGATGCCCGCCTGGTTCCGCAACGCGGGGATTGAGGCACGTTTTATCAAGCAACCCGATCCCTGGCGCTAATCAACGCCAGTCGCAAGGGGCGCATAGGCCCTAATCGGCGTGCAAA
>CBEVZO010001017.1:0-1629 GCA_965554365.1 uncultured Anaerolineae bacterium | reverse complement strand
TCCCCAGCACAGGCAACCAGGCCGTCGCGATGCACGTCACCCTGGACCTTGCGCGCCTCGTTGCCGACCCGGAGGAGGCAGCGCTTGGGCCGCTGCACGTTTACAATGCGTGGCTCGGATTCCACATGGTGCAACGTGACGGGCTGCCGGTCCCGGATGGCGAGCAGGATCAGAACCGTCAACTGGTTCAACTGTTAGGGTGGGTCGCGGGACAACATAGCGGGGATTGGACAGAACGCATCGTCGTGGGGGGCACCTTCAATTTCCCGCCCGAATCGCCGCTGTATAACGCGCTGACCGACAACGCCGTGTTCAAAGACCCGTTTGTGAACGTACTCGCAGCGGAGGCCATGACCGTGTTCCGCGTGGATGGTGTCGCAGCGCGCTACGATTATCTGTTCACATCCACTACTCTACCGCTCAACCACGTAGACATTCTGCGGCCCTCCGACGGTGCACTGACTGAATACTCGCTGTTGCTGAATCAACTGATTCCGCACACATCCGATCACCGCATGGCGCTCGTCGAGGTCCGACGCCGCGAAGGGGTGCAATGCCCGCAATAATAACTTGTCCAACAATCCGAGGTAGCTCCGCAGAATAACATGATTGACCGATGTTTACCCCTATCCTCCCTCCCGCAGACAGAGAAAGGGGGGAGTAGGCTCGCCGTTAAACCCCTATCCGCGCGCTCTGCGGTTAGATTTGCATTTTTACGATTCGACTCTAATTCCCTATTGACGTTGTGTGAAATCCTGCGCATAATGACCACATGGTGAATAACACAGGTATGGCTCAAGTCCTCTAAGTCGGGACCAGAACACCGGACCACAACCCGACGCCCCTTGTACGCTCATCGCGTGGCGCTGCGTTACACAACGCAAACCGCCCACGCCTGTTTTCGTTTTCCACCTCACCAATCCAATCATTTACACCCTGCCCTGGCCGGATTCCGCGTCCGCACCGGGTAGCCCAACCTGTATCCACACGGAGGATGCACCATTGTTTACTGCTTCACAACCAACTATCGAGCCGCTAGATAACGGCCTGCTTCTCAAATCGATCAGCACAGACGACGAAATCGAACGCCTTGCCGCGTTCAACGTCATGATTCACAACGAAGACGTGCTCGCCGGGATGACGCGCAGCCTGATCCGCCACTATCCCACCGCGCGCCCCGAACACTGGCTGATCGTCAAAGACCCCGCCACCGGGGAAATCATCTCATCGCTGTGTCAGATTCCCTGGACCCTGCGCTATGACGGCGTGGACCTCAACGCAGGCGAGATGGGCATCGTCGGCACGCATCCCGATTACCGGCGGCGCGGCCTGATCCACCAGCTTAACCGGCGCTTCAAGGCACAGCTGGACGAACGCGGCTGCGATCTCAGCCAGATTCAAGGTATCCCGTACATCTACCGGCGCTTGGGCTACGAGTACGCCATCCCGCTGGAAGGTGGCGCGCAGATCATGCCACACCAGATTCCCGACGAGCTACCGCCGCACGCCGCCGCGATCACGTTCCGGCTGGCGACGGTGGACGACATCCCGCTGCTGGTGGAATACTACGACGACGCCATGCACGATCTCGACATCTACACCGTGCGCGACGCCGCGAACTGGCGCTAT
>CBEVZO010001016.1:0-1630 GCA_965554365.1 uncultured Anaerolineae bacterium | reverse complement strand
GATCCGGCTCAGCAGAAGTTCCTGCATCACGAACAGCGTATACTGATCGGGTGGGGTTTCGCCGCCCGGTGTCACAATTGTACCATCCACCGTCAGCGTGACCACCAGCAGATACCGCCCATAGGGGAACTCCAGGCGGTACTGCACCGCGTCGTCCCCACAAAGTGTTAACCCGCTGCCGCCTTCAAAGATACGACCTTCATCATCCGGCAGCATAGTATAGCCGCTGAACAGGCCTGCATCGACAATCTGTGCGGCGCGGTCGTCATCCAACATCACACTCGCTGCACCAATCGCGCCAAAGTCCATGACGCGCAGCCCGATCTCCCAGACTGGTCCCTCAGCGGCGGTCGGCGCACATTCGCTCAGCAACAGCCACACACCGCTCGATCCCACAAATCCACTATCGGAGAGCGACGCGCGCATGAAGTCCACCAGATCATCACCGCCCGCCGACCATGCTGCCGCCGCTGCGTCGAGATCATGCGTGCCAGAGCGTTCTTCTTCCGGGACGAACAGGTTGATCAGCCCAGCGACGTGTTTTTCCAGCACTGCCGTAATATGCTCAGGGGAGGGGGCGCGGTCCGGTTCCGCATCGACTGCCTCCGCGCCTTCCAGAATTACCACCGTTTCCAGCAACGCGCCGGGGAAGCCGGGCATTTGCTGCGGATCGCGCAGCGTGAGCAGTTCGGCGTGGTCCATGCCGCTGGTCACACGCCCGAAAATGGTGTGGTTGCCATCCAGCCAGGTGGTTGCCGCTAAGGTGATGAAGAACTGTGAGCCGTTGGTGTTCGCGCCTGCGTTCGCCATCGCCAGCAGACCAATGGTGTCGAACCCTAGCCCATTATCGGTTTCGTCTTCGAACTGGTAGCCGGGACCGCCCGATCCTGTGCCGGTCGGGTCGCCGCCCTGTGCCATGAAAGCGGCCAGCACGCGGTGGAATACCGTGCCGTTGTAAAAACCGTTTTGCGCCAGGAACACGAAATTATTGACCGTGAGCGGAGCCTCGGCTTCGTACAGGTCGATCACGACCGGACCTTCGTCGGTGCAGATCACGGCCCAGTAATCAACGTCGTCTTGCAGCACGTTGTCGGCCTCTTCGTAATCGCGCGTGTCCGGGGCGTCGGTATCGGCGTTGGCACAGATCACAGCGGGCGCATTCGGTGGCAGATCGACGAGCGCATCGGCGTCGTCTGCGTCTGCGTCTGCGTCTGCGTCCGCGTCCGCGTCGGCATCGGCATCCGCATCGGCGTCAGCGTTGGCATCCGCGACCAGGGTTGCAGTGGGTACAGCGTCGTCGCCGGACGATTTCTCGTCGTCGCCATCATCGCTACAGCCGCTCAGCGCCAGCGCCGCGAGTAGGATCACGGCCAGCACCAAGAGTAGTGGCTTACGGCGTGCAAATGACATAGGGTTCTCCTTAACATACGCAATCAGGTTCAAGGGGTGGGGCTGCGTTAGCCACTAGGGTTGACTCATTCTAACGAAATTATCACCGCAGAGTGCGCAGGGGCCGCAGAGGAAAAACAAAAGACAAGAGAAGAACTTTTTTTTCCTTCTTTTCTCTGCTTTTTCTCCGCGCTCTCCGTGTCCTCTGCGGTTAGATTTGTATTTGAATGATTCAGCCCTA
>CBEVZO010001015.1:0-1634 GCA_965554365.1 uncultured Anaerolineae bacterium | reverse complement strand
TTTTCCAAAATTTACACAGAGCAACGCCCCTATGCGCCACCACAAACAATTGCGTGTTGCGATGCCCCCTCTCCGGCTTGGCGGGAGAGGGGGTTAGGGGGGGAGGTTGGATTTTTACGCCTCGTCCGGCGGCGCGATATCTTGCTCTGATGCCTGATCCGCGTTGGCCGCATCCTCGGCAGCGCCATCTTCGATAGCATTTTCCTCGGTGGCCTCGCCGCCAATGCGCGACTCTTCGCTAACCAGCGCCATGCCGACCAGCACATCGTCGTTGGGCAGGTTCATCAGCTTGACCCCGCTGGTCGCGCGCCCATAAACGTTGATCAGATGCACCTCGGTGCGCAGCGCCATGCCGCCCGCCGTGATCAGCGTCAGATCGTCGTCGGGCTTCACGACTGCCGCGCCAATGATCGGCCCGGTCTTGTCCATGTCGCGTGTGATGGTGCGAATCCCGGCCCCGTAGCGGCGCTGCGTTTTGTATTCAATCAGCGGTGTGCGCTTGCCGTAGCCGTACTCCGTCACGACCAGTAGATCGTCGCGCGGATCGTTGATCACGTTCATCCCAGCGATCTCGTCGTCTGCCACCTGGAAGCGGATCGCGCTCACGCCGCCCGCTGGACGGCCCATCACGCGCACGTCGCGCTCCTTGAAGCGGATGCTCTGCCCGTCACGCGTCACGAGGAGCAAGTCCTGAGTGCCGTTGGTGTGACGCACCCAGCCGAGATAATCGTCGTCGTCCAGGCCCATCGCGATCAAGCCGCTGGTACGCACCGACGCGAACGCGCTGACCGGTACGCGCTTGATGCGACCTCGGCGCGTACATAACACGAAATAGCCTTCGGTGTCTTCAAAGGTGGGCACGCTGGCGATGGTCGAGACGTATTCCAGGGGTTGCAACGCCAGGAACGCGTTGATCAACGTGCCTTTGGCGAAGCGCGCCGCTTCGGGGATATTGTACGCGCGTTCAGAATACACCTTGCCCTGGTCGGTGAAGAACAGCACATGATCCAGCGAGTTCGCCGTCGCCAGCAGTTCGACCGAATCTTCCTCGCGCGTAGACATGCCGGTGACGCCCTTACCGCCGCGCAACTGCGAGCGATAGGCCGCCGTCGGCACGCGCTTGATGTAGCCGCGTTCGGTCAGGCTGACCAACACTTCTTCTTCGCGCACGAGGTCACTTTCGTCAAAATCGGTCGCCATGTCCAGCGCCAACTCGGTGCGACGCTCATCACCATACTGTTCCACGAGATCGTTCAGGTCGTCGCGGATCAGCGCCAGAATTTTGCGTGGCGAGCGCAGCAGGTCTTCGAGATAGTCGATCTGCGTGCGCAGTTGCTTGTATTCGTCTTCGATCTTCTGACGTTCCAGCGCGGCAAGGCGGCGCAACTGCATATCAAGGATCGCTTTGGCTTGCGCTTCGCTGAGTGCGAAACGATCCATCAGCAACGTGCGGGCGGCGTCGGTGTCGTCTGCGCTGCGGATCGTCTGGATGATGTCGTCGATGTCGGCCAGCGCCTTGAGCAGCCCTTCGAGGATATGGGCGCGTGCTTTCGCTTTGGCGAGTTCGTATTCGCTGCGGCGGCGGATCACCACGCGGCGGTGCTGGATGTAGATATGCAATGCGCGGCGCAGGC
>CBEVZO010001014.1:0-1634 GCA_965554365.1 uncultured Anaerolineae bacterium | reverse complement strand
CGAGCCTCTATGGTGGAACGCGGCTTTGAGCAGCTCACGCACCTGTGCCGCATCCCCAGCGAACGAGCGCGCCACAAACGACGCGTTGCTCGCCAGCGCCTCGATGCAGATATCAATCGGCGGCAGTTCGTTCACTCCCGCATACTTGAGTTCCTGCCCCATATCCGCCGTCGCCGAGAACTGGCCCTTCGTCAGACCATAGACGCCGTTGTTCTCCACGATATAGACAATGGGTACATTGCGACGAATCATGTGTTTATATTGGCCCAGCCCGATGCTGCCGGTGTCGCCGTCACCGCTGACACCCACTGCGTGCAACTCCGGGTTGACGGTAGTCGCGCCGGTGGCAATCGCTGGCATACGTCCGTGCAGCGCATTAAAGCCGTGCGCACGCTTCATGAAGTAGGCAGGCGACTTGCTGGAGCAGCCAATACCGCTAAGCTTGATGATGAAATGAGGATTCATCCCTAACTCGTATGCAACCGCAACAATCTGGTTCGAGACTGAGTTGTGACCACAGCCTAAACACAGGGTCGAGGGATGACCTTTATAGTCAGCACGAACAAGTCCAATGTCATTTACACGCGAAGCCATGATCTACCTCTACTCCTGTTCCTTTGCCAACAACGCTTCCGTCATCCAACGCGCAGTCAACGGCATCCCATCCAGGTACGCCAACGAAACCACTTTCTGCGACAGATCGGGGTATTCGATGCTGATAATCTGCGCCATCTGCCCATCATGGTTGTTCTCGACCACATAGATACGGTCATGCTTGGCGATGAACTCGCGCACCGTGTCATTAAAGGGCAGCGTCCGCACCCGCAGATAGCTGGTTTGCACATCCTGCGCGTGCAAAATGTCGCGCCCTTCAACGACACAAGCATTCGTTGTGCCGAACGAGATAATGCCAATCTTGGCATCCGCGTTCCAATCCACGATTGGCGGCGGCACGATCTCGCGTGCGGTCTGCCATTTACGGTCAAGCCGGGCCATGTTCTTCGTCCAGTCGTCGGTTTTTTCGCTGTAACCGGCCATTTCGTCATGGCTTGTACCACGCGCGAAGTACGCCGCACGCGGATGGTCAGTGCCTGGCAGCGTGCGCCAGCCAATACCATCACCATCCACATCCTTATAGCGACCCCAATCCGACATTTCTTCGAGGTCTTCCGCCGTGACCACTTTGCCGTAATCGATGGGCTGATCGGGATATTCAAACGGCTTGCTCATCCAGAGATTCATGCCCAGATCGAGATCGCTCAGCACAAAGATCAGCGTTTGCAGCCGGTCCGCCAGATCAAGCGCACGCCAGCCAAATTCAAAGGCTTCGGCAATATCGCAGGGCAGCAGCACCGGATGGCGCGTATCCCCATGTCCCAGGAAGTAAGCGGCGAGCAAATCGCCCTGTGAGGTGCGCGTCGGCATACCCGTGCTGGGTCCAACACGCTGCACATTCCAGATCACAGAGGGCACTTCGGTGAAGTACGCCATGCCCGCGAACTCAGACATCAGCGACATACCCGGCCCGGATGTAGAAGTCATCGCGCGTGCGCCCGCCCATCCTGCGCCAATCACCATGCCAATCGCCGCTAATTCATCCTCAGCCTGCACAATGGCAAACGTCGCCTGACCGG
>CBEVZO010001013.1:0-1641 GCA_965554365.1 uncultured Anaerolineae bacterium | reverse complement strand
ATGGCTGCTGAACTGTGTGACGCCGCTGGGGTGGCTGAACCGCATGACGCAGTTCAAAGATAAGTCTGCCAAACATCAGACGGAAACGATCAGCACCGGCTTGCTGAGTTATCCAGTACTCATGGCAGCCGACATTCTGTTGTATCAAGCGGATGCTGTGCCGGTGGGTGACGATCAACGTCAGCACATCGAGCTAACGCGTGATTTGGCGCAGCGGTTCAACAATATGTTCGGTGAAACGTTCACCGTGCCTGCCGCCATGATCCCGCCCTCTGGCGCGCGGCTCAAGGGCCTGGACGAACCGA
This sequence comes from uncultured Anaerolineae bacterium, assembly GCA_965554365.1. Classification (GTDB taxonomy): domain Bacteria; phylum Chloroflexota; class Anaerolineae; order Aggregatilineales; family Aggregatilineaceae; genus CAYRNY01. The sequence goes on along the minus strand of CBEVZO010001013.1, from coordinate 1,336 downwards.
CAGCCAAGATGAGCAAGAGCAACACGGATTCTGAGTACCACGCGGTCAATTTGCTCGATCCGCCGAACAGGGTGAAGAAAAAAGTCATGCGCGCGGTCACCGATTCGGGTCGCGATATCACCTTCTCTGCCGACCTTGAACGTGCAGGGGTCAACAACCTGCTGGAGATTTTCACCGCCGTGACCGGCATGGAACGCGACGCTGTCGAACCGCACTTTGCCGACGCACGCGGCTATGGCGATCTCAAAAAAGCGGTGGTTGAGGCCATCAACGAGGCACTGGTCCCGATCCAGGCGCGCTATCAGGAATTGACCAGCGAGGAAGGCTATATCGACGGCTTGCTGGCCGAAGGAGCCGAACGTGCGGCTGTGGTAGCCAACGAGACGTTGGCCCTTGTGAAGAAAAACATGGGTTTTCTCAAAGAACAGCGGAGATTGTAAACCACTGATGGCAGACGCGGCGCAGATTCCGCCTTTGCAAGGCTGTTTGTATTGCCATGTAGAAGGCACACTCACACGCAATGAGGGACGCAAGATTCTCGGTTTGGGCAGCGATTATCCGACCGTGAAATGCAGCCATTGTGAGTCAGTGGCTCTGCTTGATGTGAACCCGGATGCGCCAGCCCAATGGCGTATCCGGTATCGGCGTGTGAATCATGCGCCGCAGTATTACTACGTGGCCTTGCATCTCGGCGCGGCAGGATGGTTGTCTGCGGAAGATGCGTTGGCGATCAGCACCAACGGTTTCGTGCAACGCCAACGGACTCGGCAAGCCACAGCCGGTGATCTGCACTGGCTGCACGCTGCGCCGCTCAATCCGCCCCTGCCATTGATGACTGCTCACGAAGTTGTGTACCTCACACTAAAAGGTGTCACCCTACAAGAAGCCGCGCCGTCGGGATTATTGACCCGTTCCGATCACGGCACATTACTGGATTCGGGCAAGTGTTACATCACCGATCAGAAATTGCACCTATTGGGCCAACGCCGCGACTGGTCACATCCGATCAGCGACGTGCAGAGCATTGCCTACGATCAACATGGCTGGACCTTACTACTTGCTTCCGCTGAAACAGCGCAACAATACCGGGGCGTGAACTCGCCCGACCAGTTTGATGCGCAGTTGGTCGCGGAAATTGTTAGAGTGTTGTCAAAAAATAGTGCGGACTGACAAACCTTAAGCAAAAAAGCGTAAATTTCCCTTTTATAACTCTTGACAATTTTCTATAAGTTTTTTATACTGTTGCTTGAACAGTCCGTACAGGACATCCCACCACCCCACCCGCTAGAGCGTCGCGTCTCCCCACACGCGACGCTCGCCCTTTCTGTAGCGTTCA
>CBEVZO010001012.1:0-1643 GCA_965554365.1 uncultured Anaerolineae bacterium | reverse complement strand
CGTGTCGGAGCGTAAACCAGCTCCCGGCGCGCACATCCTGGGGATTGAGCCAGACCAGCGTCCGGCGCGCATCGCGCTCATGGCCCACTTCGACACCAAGATCGACACACCCGGCGCGTGGGACAACGCGGGCGGAATGGCCGCTGTGCTGGCGCTCGCGGATAGACTCGCAGAACGCGATCTCGGCTGTGGCTTGGAGTTCATCGGATTCGCGGACGAGGAAACGTTCGGCTACGACCACACGGTCTACATTGAGCAACGCGGGGATCAGTTCGGGGACATCATCGCAGCAATCAACCTGGACGGCATCGCGCATATCCTGGGTCACAACACGATCACCATAATGGCGCACAGCCCCGCATTCGAGGACGCCGTGCGCGCGATCACGGGGCGCTATCCGCGCGTGGCGTGGGTCGATCCCTGGCCCCAGAGCAACCACTCGACGTTTGCGTGGCACGGCGTGCCCGCCATCGCACTGAGTAGCTCAACCCCCTGGAACACTACCGCGCACCTGCCCACCGACACGCCGCTGTGGATCAACCCCGATCTGCTGGTCGAGGCGGTCGATCTCGTCGCGGACATCGTGATGCGCATCGCCGACAAAGCCCTCGACTGGTCACGCCCGCAGCCGGAAGCGGCATCCGACGTAACGCCCGCGTAATCTTTCACGCTGAATCACAAGAGGCGCATCGCATGGTGCGCCCCGCCTGATTCCATAGAACGTTATGCCTGTTACTGCTGCACCGCCACCACGCGTTTCGCTTTAACTTGCTGCATCTGATCCACCGTAACCAGATACGGTATCAAGTCCTGTCCGGCCTGCTGATTATCATTCCACAACTCTACTCGGACCAACAAAGGTGCAGCGGCCAGCGTGATCACAGTAAGCTCAACATTGTTGACCCAAAAGTGCGCCACGTATTGCCCTGGCGTATCTTCAGACACGACAATCGTGTAGTCGTTCCACGCTTTAGGATCGGCAACCGCAATCGGCACAGAGTCCATCTGCCCCAACCCCGGTATCATCACAGTAGCGAACACCTGATTACCCGCACCGCCTAGCTGATTAAACCAAATCCCCTGCATCGCAAGAAAGAAATTGGGGTCTGCGATCCAATTGTTTTGCATACCAAACCCCGTCGATCCCTCGACTGCATCACCCGGAAAAGATACCCGTGCTTCTACGGTTAACGCATTGGATAGCTCAAACGGTCCCGCACACGCCGCCACACTATACGTCGTATCTAGTGCGTTGTGCAATTGGACGTGTACCGTGCCATTTCCAGGCGTCACATTCCCATTACCATACACCACTGCCGCACACATAATCGGCCCACCTTCGGCCTCATCTGCCGCCACAGGAACCGCCAGCACCAGGAACAACACCATCAAGCACATAATCGAAATCGCCGAATGCTTATACTTCATCAATTGAACTCCTTTGTGAACCCACCTTACAAGTGTTTTACCCCCACACACAGAGGATCGCGCCGCCCCATACCCGTTGAAGCTGCGCTAAGTTTCAAACCACAGGCATGTCAACTCATATTCCGTACCACCGGAAATCAGACTTAACATGACATACTGTTTATGGTTCGCCTCTGCCTTGTGGTTATTGCTCAATGCAATACAACGACCTGCGC
>CBEVZO010001011.1:0-1645 GCA_965554365.1 uncultured Anaerolineae bacterium | reverse complement strand
CGTGGTTATGTCGGTCCACGCCGGGCTGAACTGTCTCGCGCTGTTGCAGTGGGCCAATGAGGAGCAAAAACAGCGCTTCCTGGTCCCGCAGGCGCGGGGCGAGAAGTATGCTGGGTATGGGCTGACCGAAGCCGATGCGGGCAGCGATCCGCTGAATCTACGCACCACCGCGCGCCGCGAAGGGGATGTGTACATTCTCAACGGCGAGAAGATGTGGATCAGCCTCGCGACTATCGCGGATCATCACCTGATCATTGCCCTGACTGATCCCAAGGCCGAACGCCGCCACAAGGGCATGACGGCCTTCATGGTCACCAAGGATATGCCCGGCCTCAGCACGTACGACGAGAAGCACAAACTCGGCGTGCGCGCGGGTTCGACCGGCGGCATCGTGATGGAGAACGTCGAAGTGCCGGTCGAAAACCGCATCGGCGAAGATGGCGAAGGCTTCTACATCGCGATGAGTTGTCTCGACAATGGACGCTACACAGTAGGCGCGGGAGCCACTGGCTGCATTCGTGCGTGCCTGGAAGACAGCGTCAAGTACGCGCTGGAACGCCACACGTTCGGTGTGCCGATTGCACAACACCAGTTGATCAAGCAGAAAGTCGCCTACATGCAGCAGTGGTATGATGCAGCGCGGCTGTTGATCCTCAAAGCCGGGTGGCTCAAGAACCAGGGTATTCGCAACACGCGCGAAACGTCGCTCGCCAAGTGGTTCGCCACCGATATGAGCGTCAAAGCGGCGCTGGAAGCGGTGCAGTTGCACGGTGCGTATGGCTTCAGCGATGAGTACGATCCCGAACGCTATCTGCGCAATGCAAAGGGCGCGACGATCTACGAAGGATCGAGCGAGATTCAGCAGTTGATCCAGGCCGATTACGCGTTCGGTTTCCGCAAGGACAAGCCGCTGCGCTGCGAACCCGTGCCGTATGACGCGGACGAGTGGCAGGCGGAAGAGTAGGACGTTTACAGTAGGCATTGATCAGTAGGGGCGGGGCTGACGAACCTGTGGTTCGCCTTCGCCCAGGGTAGGGCAAGCCCTCCCCCTACTGAAAACTGTCTACTGCTCACTTAAAACTTGGTTTTAGGGAGGTAGGCACTTGCACGTCGTAGTGATTGCTAAAAGCACCCCGGATACCGAAGCCACAGTCACGGTTAATGGAGACCGCCTCGACTGGGGCGACAAATTGGTAGTGAACCCCTGGGACGAATACGCCATGACCGAAGCGGTGCTGATGAAAGGCGCGCACAATGTCCAGGTGACGGTCATCACGGTGGGCACGAACGAACAAACTGACGCGCTCAAGCACGGCCTCGCGATTGGCTGTGACCAGGCGATCCGCCTGTGGGACCCCGCCATGGAAGGGCACGACGGCCTCGTGTACGCTAAGGTCGTCGCTGCCGCGATCAACAAACTCGGTGACGTGGACCTCGTGATCTTCGGTAAAGAATTCTCCGATCTCGCCACCGATCAGCACATTTTCCAGACCGCGCACAAGTTGGGTTACAACCTGCTTGGCTCGGTGGCGAAAGTGGATGCGGTGGACTTTGGCGTGAAGACGATCCAGGTGCAGCGCGCATCAGAGCAAGGCACGCAGACGATCACCAGCCAGCTTCCGGCAGTGATCAGCGTCCTCAAGGA
>CBEVZO010001010.1:0-1647 GCA_965554365.1 uncultured Anaerolineae bacterium | reverse complement strand
CGGTGTCAGCGTCCTCGGCTGCGTCGGCATCAGCATCTTCGACAGCCTCTGGTTCCGCATCAGCGTCTGCGTCCTCGGCGGGCGCGTCGGCATCAGTATCTTCGCCTGCCACCGGTTCCGCGTCGGCTGCGTCGGCTGCGTCGGCTGCGTCGGCCTCTGGTGGCGGGACGGTCGGTGAGGCAGAACCGCCCGTGATGGTGAACAGCGTGCCCTCGCCGCGTCCGTAGACTTCGGGGAAGTAGAACTCTTGCCCGGTGGGCGGGATGACATTGTATTCGCCCGGCAAACCGGGATAGATCACATATTGGAACTGGTACGTGCCGCGCGGCAGATAGCTGGAGTACAGCACCACCTTTTCGTCGCGGAACTCGGTGTTGGAGAACCACCACCAGCCCCAACCCCGGCTCAGCGGACGGTCGCGGCTCAGGCGTGGCTGTGTCCCGACGGCGCTGGACGTTTGCAGATTCGGGTTCACCGCGTCAGCGCCAGCGGGCAGCGGGTCTTCGATCACGACATAATGCAGGTTGCTCGGCGCGATGATCGTGAGCGTCACCTGTACCGGCTGACCGACTTCCGCACCCGTGATCGGGTTGCCGTCCGGGTCATCGAGCAGGCTGTACTTGCGGTCGATGATGATGCCGCGATTCAGCGCCTCGACTTCCGGCACAGGCAGGAATGCGCGCAGGTGGGCGGTGTAGTACAGGTTACCGTCGCCCGCGCTGCGGCTGATCACGAGGCGGTTGGCCTCATCCGCCAGCAATGCGCTGACCTCGATCACCAGCCGTTCGGTGTCCTGCACGTTGGCGTCGGTCGCCGTGTTATCGTCGAGTGGTTGGCGTTCGTTGTTGAGCGACACGCCGAAAGTGTAGTCCGGGTGCAGTTCGTTGGTGATGACCATCCACTCGGCCAGCGCCATGATCGCCCAGGCGGTTTCTTGCGTGGTTTCCCAGTGATCCGCGTCACGCGCGACCATCAGCCAGCGCACCACGTTGGGAATGAGCTGGTTATCGGGATCGACCTGCGTCATTGCCAGCAGACCGAGCGCCGTCGTGCGCGTGTCGGTGTTCCAGTTCCACCAATCACGATAGGATTCTTCCCAGTGCGCGCCCGTCGCGCTGACGATCATTTCTGTGTTCAGATCGTTGATCAGTTCCAGCGCGCGTGTGTCGTCAGGATCGAGCAGATGGAACGTCATGGCGAGGTACGCTTTGGCGTACAGGCTCATATTCTCGCGTTCCTCGAACAGCCGCGCGGTACGCTGCACGTTGCCACGATTCGTGCGCGCCAGCGCGTAAAGCAGGAAAGCCTGCCGGTTGATGCGCCACGTCGAGTCCTGTTCGCGCACAGTGTGGAGCGAGGTTAACACGAAGCTCGCCGCTTTGTTGACAACCTCCTGATCGACGGTGAACCCGGCGCGTTGCGCTTCCACCAGCCCGATCAGCGCATAGGCCGTAACAATCGGGCTGCTGGGGTCTTGCGGGAACCAGCCCCAACCGCCATCGACCTTTTGCTGCGCGTAGAGTCGCTGCAACGCATAGCTGACCTCGATTTCGAGGTGCGCTTGCAACACCGGGTCTTCAACTCCCAGGCGGCGCAGGGCATTGAGCGTCGTCGCGTTGGGCAGGAAGCGGCTGACGATCTGCTCGA
>CBEVZO010001009.1:0-1648 GCA_965554365.1 uncultured Anaerolineae bacterium | reverse complement strand
GCCGCGCGCCGAGCGTTGGGGGCGGGCGTTGGACGCGCTGTGCAACTATCCATTTGTGGGACGACCTGGCGCCCGCGCGGTCCGCTACAGCGATCTCGGCCTGATGCTCCTCGGCGAAGTGGTGAGCCGGACACATGGCACACCCGGCGCGCTGGACACCGCAATTCAGGAATGTGTGTGTACGCCGCTGGGCCTAGAGTCGATTACTTACAACCCGCTACAACACAGACGCGATCGGCACACCATCGCACCGACCGAAGACGACCCCGACTGGCGCGGGCGGCGCTGCTGGGGCGAAGTCCACGACGAAAATGCGTGCGGCGTCGGCGGAGTGGCGGGGCACGCGGGACTGTTCGGCACGGCGCGCGATGTCGCAGCACTCGGTCAGGCGTGGCTGGAACGCGATCCGCGCCTGGGCATCACCCCGGACCTACATGCCAACGCAATCCGTAAACACGAAGAAACCGAAGGGATGCGGCGCGCCCTGGGCTGGATGCTCAAAGCGTCGGAAGACGCCTCGGCGGGCGACCTGTTCTGCGTGGATTCGTTCGGGCATACGGGTTTCACGGGCACGTCACTGTGGATCGAGCCTGTGCGGCAGTTGGTAGTCGCCGTGCTGACCAACCGCGTCTATCCGGGCCGCGAGAAACCGGGCATTCATGCCTTCCGGCGCGCGGTGCATGACATGTTTGCAGGGGCGGTGGACGCATGATCATTGTGGGCTTGATGTCCGGCACGTCAGCAGATGGGATCGACGCGGCAATGTCGAGATCAGCGGCGCGCCACCCAGCGTAGTAGCTCGTATCATACACGCGATCACCTACGCCTATCCCGCCGGATTCCAGCAGCGCATTCTTGAGCCTGCATCGTCGCGGAGAGGGGCAGCGGCACGTTGACAGCTTTCACGATGGCACTGATCGCCAGCGTCCGACCCGGCAAATACGTGATTCCGCAGTCGCCGCGCATCGTACTCAGCGTGCCATTTTTGTGCGCGAACACCGTCTTCTCCGGCCAACGCAGCGGCAGCCGGTGATTATACGTCTGCCGCGTGAGAATTTGCCGCATCAGCGCAGTGTAGGGGCGAGGCCATCGTCCAGATACGAAAGCACACCGCTGCCGATCAGCTTATGTGCGCGCTATACAGGGTGACGCGTGTCCAGGGCCAAGTCGCCCGCGTCCACACAGCGCAGCGCCGCCACCAGCACCGGCACTTTGAACATGCTCGCCAACTGGAACGGACGCTCTGCGTTTACGGTTGCGATGGTGTCGCTCGTCGCTACATCCATCACCGCCCCCCCCCCAAAAAAAAAATGTGTTCCGGAGCAGCGTCTACAATCGCGTTGAATGCCGCCTGTAAGGTCATACGGTTTCCTCCAGACGCAGCATGTCGTCCCAGGTTTCACGGCGGCGGATGATACGCCACTGCGCGCACTCGACCAACACCTCCGGCGGGCGAGTACGCGCGTTGTAGTTCGACGCCATCGTCATACCATACGCGCCCGCCGCCAGCACCGCCAGCCGGTCGCCGGGAGTCAGGTCCGGCAGCGCCGCGTCACGGCTCAGCACATCCGCCGACTCGCACACCGGCCCCACCACAATCGCGGATGCTGCGGTTCCGTGTGCTTCACGCAACGGCACGATGGGATGC
>CBEVZO010001008.1:0-1667 GCA_965554365.1 uncultured Anaerolineae bacterium | reverse complement strand
CGCCCAAGTCGGCGCGCAACGCCTGATCGAACTCACCGGCAACCAGGCGCTCACCGGCTTCACCGCGCCCAAAATCCTGTGGGTGCGCAAGCACGAACCCGAAGTCTACGCCAAGATCGCCCACATCCTGCTGCCCAAAGACTACATTCGCTTCATGCTGACCGGCGACTACCACACCGATCTTGCGGGCGCGGCAGGCACGCTGCTGCTGGATGTCGCCCAGCGCCAATGGTCCGACGCGGTGTTGAGCGATCTCGATATTCCGCGCGCGTGGCTCCCGAAGGTACATGAAGGCTCAGAAATTACCGGCGTCGTCAGCGCGGAAGCAGCCGCAGCGACCGGCCTCAAAGCGGGCACGCCCGTCGTGGGCGGCGGTGGCGATCAGGCAGCGCAAGCGACCGGCGTTGGCGCAGTATCCCCCGGCATTGTCGCGCTGACCGTCGGCACATCCGGCGTGGTCTTCGCGCCCCTCGCCAGTTATGCGTATGAGCCGGACGGACGCCTGCACGCCTTCTGCCACGCCGTAGCGGGCCAGTGGCACTTCATGGGCGTGATGCTCAGCGCGGCGGGCAGCCTGCAATGGTATCGCGACACGCTGGCTCCCAGTGAAGACTTCGGCAAGCTCATCGACGAAGCCGGAACCGTCCCTGTTGGCAGCGAAGGGCTGCTATTCCTACCCTATCTGACCGGCGAACGCACCCCGCACCCCGACCCGCTCGCACGCGGCGCATTCATCGGTCTGACCGCGCGCCACACCCGCGCCCACATGACCCGCGCCGTGCTGGAAGGTGTCGCGTTTGGTCTGCGCGACAGCTTCGAGCTGATCAAAGCCAGCGCAGCGGGCATCATCAACGAAGTGCGCGTCAGTGGCGGCGGCGCGAAGAGTCCGCTCTGGCGGCAGATCATGGCGGACGTGATGGGCGTCCCGCTCGTCGTGACCGAAGCGATTGAGGGCGCGGCCTACGGCGCGGCGCTGCTGGCAGGCGTCGGCGGTGGCGTGTGGCCGGACGCAACCACCGCAGCCGAAGCGACCGTCACCACCGGCGCACGCGTCGAACCGGGCGCAGACAAAGAAACCTACGAAAAGGTCTACGCGCTCTACCGCGACCTGTACCCCATGCTCAAACCAGCGTTTAACCGCATCGCGGAGTTGTAATCCTCACAGTTGGCCTATCACCGGGCGAAGTCGCGCACTCCGCCCGATCTGTTATTAACCACCGCCGAAGATCAACCCGGATGCTTCATCGTCATCATCCCCATCCCAGTCAGGATATTGTTCCGGGGCTTCGCCGTGCGACTCAATGACTTGCGCCTGCGTGCCTGTCTTTTCCAGTTCGACCCGCTCCAACGCTACCTCAAATTCCCAATTGTCACCAAAATCGAAGAGAAACGTCATCACCCCGCCCACGCGCAGCGCCACATCACCGACGCGCATCTCACTCGTAAACGGCGGTTCTTCCATGTACGGATGGTTGACGTGTACATCAACACCCAAACGCGTCTGCCATGAGAAACGGTACAAATGATCGTGATCAAACCCCACCGCATTGAGGATTGCAAACGCGAATACATCCAATGGCGCTTCCGCGCCCACTGTGATCCGCCGCCATATATCCCGGCGCAGCAGCGTCACCTTGAACGTATACGCCCCCTTGCGAAACTCCCAC
>CBEVZO010001007.1:0-1674 GCA_965554365.1 uncultured Anaerolineae bacterium | reverse complement strand
GATGGAACGCCTGAGCATCTCCAAAGCCAGCGTAAGCACCAATATGCGCACCCTGGAACACCTGGGCATCGTGCGCGAGGCGTGGGTCAAAGATGACCGGCGCAAATACTACGAGGCTGAGCGCGATTTCTGGCAGATTTTGAGCAGTATCCTCCGCGGACGTGAACTGCGCGACGTCAACCGTGCGTTGGACGTGTTGCATACCAACGCCGACCGTCTGCAAGCCAGCGCCGAGGATATGTCCGCAGAAGAACGGCGGTTAGCGGAACATTACATCGAACGCCTGAACCAGTTGCAGGACTTTTTCCGGCTGGCGCAACTTTTGCTCACATCATTAATCGGCCATGCACAAAACCGAACTGATGCGGGCGACATCAAACGAATTGAGATCGAGTAAGCTGTTTTCCGTGTGGCGTGACGCACGCGCGTTTGACGTTGCCACCACGCCGATGTTATAATTCTTTTAGAAAGTTCTAAAAGACACAAGCGGGCAACCATGTAACGTGTCCAGTCCGACCCACACGACCCATAGTACACTCATCCGCGAGGCTGTTGTATGGCAACACAAATTCCTCTCCAGGCCGTAGAAGACCTGCTCATGGAAGTAGCCGAGAGTGCTGTTCCGCTGCTCACTGAAACGAGCCGGCATATTTTGGGCGCAGGCGGGAAACGGTTACGCCCGCAACTGGTCTTGCTCGCTCACGCCGCTGTAGACGGCACGGCTCCCGACGACTACCTCGTGCCATTGGCGGCAGCCGTCGAGATCATCCACACCGCGACTCTGGTCCACGACGACATCAACGACAAGGGCACGCTGCGCCGGGGCCGCGAGACAGTGAATGCCCGTTGGGGCGGCACGTTCGCGCTGCTGACCGGCGATTTCCTGTTCACCAAGACCTACGAGATCATGGCCCCCTACCCCACCGCCATCAACGCGGTGCTGGCACAGGCCGCGCTGGAACTTGTCGAGGGTGAAACGCTGCAAATCCAGGCCGCCAAAGCGGGCGTGCTGGATCGCGACACGTATTACGCGATCATCGCCAAGAAGACGGCGGCACTGTTTGTAGCATGCGCGAAACTCGGTGCGTTGGCGGGCCAAGCTCCTCCCGCGCAGATCGACGCACTGAGCGATTACGCGTTTAAACTCGGCTTGGCGTTCCAGATCACCGACGACATTCTTGATCTGGTTGCCGACCCGGAACAACTGGGAAAAAACACGGGCATCGACCTGCACCAGGGTCGTGGCATAGCGGCGGTGAAAGAACATGGCAACGACGGTGGCAACTCACACGACGGTGGCAATTCACACCGCGTCGCCACCGCCACACTAACGCAAGATACCGCGCCCGGCCCCCTGAAAGAGAGTCTGCTTGCGGGCAACACACTTGATTCCGCCGTGCAAGTGGGACGCGCTAAAGCACGCGAACTGCACGACCGCGCGCTCACCAGTCTGTATACGCTCCCACAGTCCGAGGCCCGGGACGATCTCGCCGCGCTCGCGCACCTAGTGATCGACCGCGACCATTAGGCCACGCACGCTACACCACCACAAAAACAACCGCCTCTCGCGAGAATGAGAGGCGTTTTAGATTCAATACAGTTTAGTTAAGCCGGTGTCGCCGCCATTTTTGCGGTGACAACATCTGGAATCAGGCGTCAAACAACGCGATCCTT
>CBEVZO010001006.1:0-1678 GCA_965554365.1 uncultured Anaerolineae bacterium | reverse complement strand
ACACCGACGCTCACCTTCACACCCACGCTGACCTATACGCCGACCAACACCTATACGCCGACACATACACTGACACCCACGTATACGCCGAGCATCACACCGACGTATACACCCACGCACACGCCGACGCATACACCCACCTACACCTACACGCCGAGCATCACGCCCACGCCGAGCGCGCTGTGCTTTGTCTTTTCCGACAGCAACACCAATGTGCGGTCGCAGCCGAACCCGGTCGCCACGCGCATCTACACAATGAATCCGGGTGACGCGGCGGATGTAATGGCTCAGGAACTAGGCACAGACAACCAACGCTGGTTCCTGATCACGTTCACGGTGGATGATTCGGTGATTACGGGGTGGGTACGCGCCGATCTGGTGCAGCCCATCGGCAACTCGGTCTGCCCACCAATGCAGTGAGCGGCTGATCGCTACATACAAGAGGCCAACGCAACTGGGGCATGCACGATAAATCATAATCGTGAGGTCCCGGAATCAAAACCGGCCACCATACAGTGACCGGTTGCTGTGGGTCGTACAAGACTTGAACTTGTGACCTCGTCGATGTCAACGACGCGCTCTAGCCAACTGAGCTAACGACCCAACTGCTGCTCATTATAGATAAGCGCAGCAATTTTGACAAGGGTTGAGATCAACAATTCTTTACCTATACCGCACGGTAAGGATACGCTCACCCTACATAAAACGCGGCAGGTACACACTTCGCGCCACGCCGTGCTATAATTCGCTCCGGGATCAGGACGGTAACAAGACACAGGTTACAGCATGTTTGACACACTGGAAAACGCCTTACCCTATATCACCGCCGCGCTGTTCGCCCTCGCGCTGCTGCTGCTCGCCGTGTCATTACGCCTGTTTCGCCGCAGCCGCACGGATGTGTTCTGGCGCAAACGGCGCGATGCCGGACGGCGCGGCCTGCGTCTGTTCATGACCGCCGTCATACTGTTTCTCGCCAGCGGCGTCGCGTGCCTGATGACTGTATTGGCGATCATGATCGAAGACGATCAAGCCACCGCCTCCACGCCCGTTGTCGCGCGCGACGACACCGCCTCACCCACACCCACTGGCGCGGAACCTACACAAGATATCGCCGTGCCCGACACACCAGACGATACGACTCCCAGCACCACAGTCAATACACAACCTGCCGCAACCACAGCACAGGGCGACGCGCCTACTCCGGCTCCGACAATCGTGGTTGTGATCACCGCCAGCCCGGCACACACACCAACTCTCACGCCATTCCCGACCTTTACGCCCAATGCACCACCGCTAACGTCCAACGTCACGCCAGACCCGCGTGCCAGCCTGGAAATCACCGCGCTGGATGATCGTGTTTCCGATACATCCGCGCCCATCGAGCCGCGCACAATATTCGCCGCCGGGACCGAACGCATCTACCTGTTTGTGGACTATCGCGACATGGACGAGGGCGTACTCTGGCAGCGGTTGCTCTATTATGAAAACGAGCAGATTGACAGCAGCGCCTATCTCTGGGGGCAGGATCGTGATGGGGCCAGCTATTTCTTCTTCGGCAGAGACGGCGGTTTTGAACCGGGCAACTACGAAATCCGCCTGCTGATTGGTGAGCAACCGGAGCCAGTCAGCACCGCCGCATTCCGCGTGCTGCCCACACCATAGCACAGCACGTCACCCT
>CBEVZO010001005.1:0-1684 GCA_965554365.1 uncultured Anaerolineae bacterium | reverse complement strand
GGCGCACTGTTCATTATGCGCATCCTGGCGACAGACCCCAACGTACTCAGCATCGGCTTCTGGATCGTGGTGCTGGTGGGTCCGATACCGGGGTTGATGCTGTTGGCGATGTCGCCCTGGCGGATGCTGTTCGCGTTTGGCATCATGTTCGGCGCGCGGGAAGTGGCAATCCGCGCCCTGTGGCACTGGGTACTGCGTGCCGCACAGCAGGAGTAGAGAGGGTCTGTGCGTTGTTGTGCTGTCGAGTATGAGGAACGGTGATCCATGACCACCCCATTTCCCGCTGACCGTATCCGCCAACAGGCCCGCGCGCTCGGTTTCTCCGACGTGGGGCTGATTCCCGCCACACCGTCGCCGCGCCTGGACGCCTATTTCGCGTGGATCGCGGCGGGGATGCACGGCGCAATGGGCTATCTCGCGCGCCCGGATCGCCACATCCGCCGCCGTGACCTGAGCGTGATCCTCCCCGGCGTGCAAACGCTCGTGATCGTCGCGCTGGACTACGGCACACACGCAATTCCGCCGGACATACTGCGCGATCCGCTGCGCGGGCGCATCTCGAATTATGCGTGGGGCGTGGATTACCACGATCTGCTCACGCCGCGCCTGGAACAGCTCGCGGATTGGCTGCGCATCCAATCAGGACAAGAGATCGCGAGCCGCGTATACGTCGATACGGGCGCGATCCTCGAACGCAGCCACGCACAGACAGCGGGCCTCGGCTTCGTGGGCAAAAACACGATGCTGATCCATCCCCGGCGCGGATCACACTTTTTCCTGGGCGCAATCCTCACCACACTGCCCGTAGACGCCACCGACGCGCCGCACCGCGACACCATGTGCGGACGCTGCACGCGCTGCCTGGACGCCTGCCCTACCACCGCGTTCCCGCACCCGTATGTGCTGGACGCGCGCCGCTGCATCAGCTATCTGACGATTGAACTCAAGGGGCCGATCCCGGTGGATCTGCGTCCCCTGTTGGGCAATTGGGTCTACGGCTGCGACGTGTGTCAGGACGTGTGTCCGTTCACGCGCAAATTCACCGCGCCGACCGCCGAATACGCGTTTTACCCGGCAGACGTGGAGCGTGCCGCGCCGCTGCTCAGCGATCTATTGGCGCTGGACGCGGACGGTTTCCGCGCACGGTTCCGCGCGTCTCCGATCTGGCGCATCAAGCACGAACGACTGGTGCGCAATGCGTGCCTCGCGGCGGGCAACAGCGGGGCCGCGCAGTTCATGCCGCAGTTGGACCACCTCGCGCGCCATGATGCATCCGATCTGGTGCGCGAACACGCGGCCTGGGCACTGGACCGGCTGCGCGCGAACTCGTAGGGGCATATTGCCATACGCCCGCGCGCATCACGTTCGTGTGGTCATCGCGGATCGCCCGGCGCACATGCACCGGGCTATATACAAGCCGGACCGTGAAACGGGCCTCAATTGGCAGCCCCTTAAACACCGTGTCCAGCAATCCGCCCACATTACACTCACACCTTCCCACACCTCTACCCACCCCTAAACTACACACGATGAGAGAAAGCACCAGCCACCACGTGCCGCGACTCCCCCTCTCCATCCGAGACTGTTGATCTCGCTGGTGCTCGATGCAACCTATGGAGAGGGGGCTGGCTTTCAGGGGTAGGTATTTCATTTGGGGGACCGTTGTAGCAATAGGTCGTCAATG
>CBEVZO010001004.1:0-1688 GCA_965554365.1 uncultured Anaerolineae bacterium | reverse complement strand
TCTGTTTGAACGCGCAGACGATGTGGCGTCCGGCGCACAGACGTGGCTCGTCTTGGACGAAAATCAACAACCCACCGGCTACGGCGTATCGCGCAGCAAGGTTTCGGGACTGGCCTGATCATCGAGGAAGCCTCGCAGCTTTCGCACGCCGTCGCGATGGCCGTGCTTGGTCTGGCAAAACGTGAAGCGCAACAGCGCGACAAGCCCTACATCCGCCTGCTACTCACGGACACCAATCCGCTGCACCCCACCGCGCAAGCCTGGGGCGCAAAAAACGAGGGTCGTTACGCGTGGCAAATCCTGTTCCCGAACCCGGCGCGCTTCCTGCGCACGATCACCCCGGTGCTGGAACGCCGCCTCGCCGCGAGTCCCTTCGCCGGGCTGACGCAAACGGTCACGCTCAACCTGTACACGCAGATGATCGACATGCGCTTTGAGAGTGGGCAACTGCTAGAGGTCACAGCGGGCGCGCCGCGTGAAGTAGACACCGAGAACCACATCCCGCCGCAGCTATTGCCGCCCTGGATGCTCGGCTACAAAAGCCGCGAGGAACTCAACGCCTCGCACAAGGACTTCGCCATCTGGGGCCAAACGGCGTACTTGCTCGATGTGCTGTTCCCGCAGATGGAAGGGTTCCTCTACATCCCGTACTAACCACGAGTTGTAGGATAAACTCGCGCTACTCTCCCTCTCCGGCTTGGCGGGAGAGGGGGTTTGGGGGAGAGGGGCCTGATTACGCCAGGGGTGAGGTGCATTTTCGCGCCTCGTCCAACGTCAACAGTCGCGTGCGCTGCAACAATGCCTGCGCGCGCTCCACACTCAAATGCAGCGATTTCGGAGCCGTATCCGGCGCAGCGGCGGGCGCGACAAGCGCACTCGGATCGTGCCCCAACGCCTCCAACAGCCCCACGCCGAGATCGTAGCGACTGATCAGCGCCGGACCTACCACGTTTAGCACACCCGCCGCGTCTATGTCTGCCAGTTCGAGCAGCACCTCTGCCAGATTCACCGCCCAGATCGGACAACGCATCTGATCGGTGAACAGCCGTAATGTGTCGCCACGCTCAATGCCGCGCAGCATCCACGCGACCTGTGCGTTCTGCGGATCAAAATCGTAGATCAGACTCGTGCGCACCACCAGCGCCGCCGGATACGCCGCCAGGATGATACGCTCATAATCCGCCTTAGCGACAGCGTAGGCATTATCGATGCGCGGCTGGACCGGGGCATCTTCAGTGTAGATCGCTTCCGTGCCGTCAAACACCAGATCAGTCGAGAGCGCAATCAACCGCGTGCCCTGCTCCGCCGACACCGCCGCGACATGCTCCGCCGACACCCGAATTGCATCCGCAAAGCCCTCGCCGCTGCGTTCGGTCAACGCCGCGTGGATGATCACCTCCGGCTGCGTCGCCGCCACCAGATCGCGCAGCGCATCCGCGTCCCGCAGATCAAGCAGTACCGGCAGCCCGGCCCGCACCCGTTCGGGACGCGCATAATACGTCCCAACCACGTCCCAACCACGCGCGTCAGCCAATGCACACAACGGCCCGCCGAGCGTCCCACTGCCGCCTAATACCAAAAGTCCACGCGCCGCCATACTACGTCACCGCTCCCCGTCAAACACTACATCCCCGGATTTAATCGCGTTCAACGCCCGTTGCGCGGCAGCTTGCGCTGCGGACTGCTTG
>CBEVZO010001003.1:0-1690 GCA_965554365.1 uncultured Anaerolineae bacterium | reverse complement strand
GACGGATCAGCCCCTCCCCCAACGCGAACTTGTTCGCGCCCCCTCCCCGCAAGCGATACTGTTGGCGAACTCGATTCATGGGTGTTTTGTAGGGGCGATGCTTGCGTCGCCCGGTTGGGTAGGGCAAGCCCTACGCCCTACAAAAACAGGTTCGCCAACAGTATCTATCACTTGTGTACACGTCACCTAATCTGGTATAACGAGATCAGATTCCTCAACACTGGATATCATTCCTGTTGCCGTTGCATGAAGTTCGGTGTAATAATTGATACAAAAAAGGTTGATATGAACACAATGAAGCTTATTGCTGAGCGGTACGAGCGCGGTGAATTGCTTGGTCAAGGCGGCATGGGCGATGTGTATCACGGGCGTGATACGCTCACGGGCGATCCTGTAGCTATCAAGGGACTTAAGCCCGATATTGTTGCTGCCAACCCTGGCTTGATCGAGCGTTTCGTGCGTGAGGGCGAGTTACTACGCCAGCTTGATCACCCCAACATCGTTAAGATGCTGACGGCAACGGAAGATGAAGAACAGCATGTCTTGATCATGGAATACGTGAGTGGCGGCTCGCTGCGTGATCTCTTGGAACGCGAATCACCACTCCCCGTCAGGCGGGCGGTCGAGATTGCGCTCGACGTGGCTGATGCGTTGACGCGCGCGCACCGGCTTAAGATTATCCACCGTGATATCAAACCTGCGAATGTGTTGCTGGCAAAGGATGGCACGCCACGCCTGACCGATTTTGGGGTGGCACGGTTATCCGATCGCACCCGCATGACGGAATCGGGCATCATCGTGGGCACGTTTGCGTATCTCAGCCCGGAATCCTGCCGCGATGAAGCACCCGATGCGCGCAGCGACATTTGGGCGTTTGGGGTGATGCTCTACGAGATGCTCACCGGACAGCGCCCGTTCACTGGCACGAATCCTCTCGCGTTGATGGCAGCGATTGTTGACAATCCGCATACCGAAGCGCGCGACCTGTGCCCCATTGTGCCCTCAGCGTTGAATACATTGGTGCAGCAGATGCTCGAAAAAGATCCTCAGCAGCGGATTAGCAGCGTGCGCAAGGTTGGGGCGGTGCTGGAAGACATCATGCTGACTCTTGACGAAGAAGATTACCCGCAAACCCGTCAATCAATGGCCGGGGGCGGTATTTCACGTTTTTCGACCCCGACTCCCAGCCTTGCCGCGTCAACCCCACAGGGTACGTTTGGGTCGCTGGTGCGCATCATTCGCAGACCACAAAGCTCAACGACTAATTCCGCTAAAACAGAAAGCAGCCGGTGGGTGTGGGCACTGGGCGGAATCATGGCGGCGGTGATTGTCGTACTCGCGCTGGTGATCGGACTCGGCGGAGGAAACGACGACAGCACGGGCAATAACGCCGACGCCGCGCTCAGCAATGCCACAACCACACCGACCGCACCTATCGCCACTGCGGCAGATGACAACACGCAAAACGCAGACGCTGGGCTTGAAACCGCTATCGCCGCGATCACTCCGGCCACCGAGGATGAAATCCTGGTGCTGGTGGCGGACCTGGGCACGCTGGAAGGCGAGCGCCTGATGCCGCAGACGCAGATGGTTGATGCGCTAACCTACGAGTTGAGTGATATGTTGCAACTGCGCATCGAGGCGCTGGAGATTGCTGTAAATGAAGACGCACAGGCGCAGCGGGTTGCGG
>CBEVZO010001002.1:0-1692 GCA_965554365.1 uncultured Anaerolineae bacterium | reverse complement strand
CAATGCGTTTTGTGGGGCGCTGCTGGCGCAGTTGGACGCCGGACTCGATGTGGCGGCGTGCCACGCGGTCGCGGCAGCGTCATACATGATCGAACAGGTCGGGCTACCGGAGGCGCTGCCCGATCCCGCAGACTATGCGCGGCGGATGGAATCCGCGCGGCAGAGACTGCGGACGTTGGCGTTGGCAGATGTGTAAAAACCAAATAGGACACGGATGAACGCAGATAAACACAGATCAAGAACCAAAATCCGTGTTTATCCGTGTCCCATGTAATCTTGCACTAACAGCAACATGAACGATTAAATCGTGATCACCTTGTCAACGGTCCACTGCGCCTCGATGATGTCGCGCATGCCGTCTTGCGTGACGAGAATCACGGTGTTGCTTTTCTGTGGCGCATCTGTCATCGTAAAATAGCCTTTGTAGAATAATCTTAACCAGCGGTGAATGATACACACTCTAGCGCCGCATAACCAATAAGGATAACTGAATGACACCCCGTTCTCCCATGCACCAGCAAGTAGATACGCTGCCCCAACTGCTGCGCGACATCGCCAAACCGTTTGACGAATCCGCGCGGGCGACGTTCGATTTTGAACTCTGCACATCGGTCAAGCGCATCTACCTCACCGGCTGCGGCGACAGCTACCATGCGCCGGTCGGGGCCGAACTTGCGTTTCACCAGTTCGCGGGCGTGCCGACGCAGGGCCTCAACGCGATGACGTTTGGCCGCTACACCGCCGGGTTCCTGCCCCACACCGGCCCGCAGACCAATCTCGTGATCGCGGTGTCGGTGTCCGGTGGCGTCAGCCGCACAATGGAAGCGTTGCAATTGGCGCGCCAGGCTGGAGCCGTCGCCGTCGCGCTGACGGGCAATCCCGACGCGCCGTTGGGACAGGCCGCCGAGAAAGTCTTCCAGACCACCGTGCCGCCGCTGCCCGACGAATTGCAGGGCATGGTCGTGCCCGGCGTGCGCTCCTATCTCGCGTCACAGGTGGGTCTCACCAGCGCCGCGATCCGCATCGGCGAGGTGCGCGGACACCTCACCACCGCCCAGGCGGACGTCTTGCGCGCCGAACTCGCGGGTCTGGCGGACGTGATCGAAGCGACGATCCAGGCGTGTGAGCCGGTTGCGCGCGACATGATCGCACAGTGGACGGACGTGCCCGAATTCATCTTTGTCGGGGCGGGTCCGCTGTATGGCGCGGCGATGTTCAGTGCGGCGAAGATGCTGGAAGCCAGCGGCGATCCCTGCATGGCGCAGGACACCGAAGAATGGACGCACATCCAGTATTTCAGTGCGCAGGCCGACACACCGACGATCCTCCTCAGCGCGGCAGATTTCGACGCGGATCGCATGGCAGAAGCGGCACGCGCGGCGCAGTCGATTGGACGGCGCACAGCGGCAGTTCTGCCGGACGGCGAGCAAACGATCAGCCAGTACGTGCAGCATGTGCTGCCGGTCAAAGGTGCGGTTCGTGAGGCGTTCGCGCCGCTGGTGTACAGCATCCCCGGCGAACTGCTAGCCGCAGAACGCGCGGCGGCGCTGGGCGTACCGTATTTTCGTAATTTTGGCGGCGGGCGCACGGTCGATTGGGCCGACGGCGCGAGCCGCATCCGCGACAGCCACATTCAAGACGAACTACGGCGCTAGGACGACTGATGAGTGAAGCAAACACTCCCGCCTACGT
>CBEVZO010001001.1:0-1694 GCA_965554365.1 uncultured Anaerolineae bacterium | reverse complement strand
GGTCGCATATACGCTTCCTCTAAATCGTTTCTCCATTGCACTGTGTAATGGAAAGTAGACACCTGTTTCCCCCTCTCCGCTTGCGGGGAGGGGGCCAGGGGGAGGGGCTGATCACAAAACCAATGCAAAACGTTAGAACCAGGAAAATGGGAACCTAACGCGCCCCATAGCTTATGATTGGGCCCGTACCAGAGCAATAGCTCTTTTGGGGGATGCCGCGCCAGGACGCCGGAACGTGATCCGTTCATCATACTTACGACTACACATAGTATGACGGGTACGCGAAAATTGGCAAATGGGGTTGCACACTCACTCAACACAAGTCTTTACGGTACGCTGTGAGCGCCTTCTCATAGCGCGCATCAGCGAAGCCCGCCACATTGAGCGCCGCCCAGTCCAGCGCCAGCTTGCGCCCAATCGCCTGCGCCACCTCGATACAGCGCCAGTAGCCCACATGACTCAATGGCGTTAACGCTGTGATACGCCCGCCCGCGTGTACCGGCACATCGATTACGCCCGCCTCGGCATACGACCGGATCGGATGCAGCGGGAAGCCAACCGGGTCTTGTGGATCGTACATATTGAGCCACAAACCGCCGTTGGGATGTACCTGTACGGGGTCGTTTAGCGCATCCACGAGATCGTACTTGTCTGCGTGGGGATTGTTACGCAGCGCATACACCGCCATCGGCGAACCGAGCAGGATCATGTTTTTGACAATGAAGGGGTGATCACGGAAATGATACGGTTGATCTGCGCCGCGTGTGCTGTCCCACACATAATCCGACGCGATCACACTGCCCAGGCTGTGCCCAATGACAGTCAGTTCGGCGCGGTCGTCACCGGTGATGTGCTGCGCCAGAGCGTCCGCGCACTCGTTCACGCGCCCATGCATCGCCGTGTAGACGTTGTTCTGCGGCCCGCCCTCATACGCGATCACGTCGCCGAGCAGCCCGACCATCTGCTTGCGCACGATGTAAAAGGGATTCACGCGCCGCAACGCCCACCAACCACCGAGCTTGAGCAACCCGATCAGCGCATCCTGGGGACGCTGTGTCACTGGAGACCAGTACACTGCTTGGAACCGCAGCGCACGTTTGGCGCGTGTGTCGCTGCGAGGGACATGTCGCAGCCGCAGCCGCGCGATAGCTTGCTCGAATTCAAAGCTGATGTTGCGTTGTAGCGGACGTGCGTAGGCTCTGCCGTCACCGCCCCATCCGACCCCATGCACGATCAACACATTGAGTACACGGTGGGTTGCCATCGAACACCTCCTGCGCTGCACAGCGGAGCCAGGCTACGAACACAACCGCGCCAGGCCACTTTGAACAGCATCGCAGTGCGGCGAGAGGATATTATGCGCGCCGGTGACATGCTGTGCGAAGGCTACCATGCACGCGTCGATGAGATGCGGCGTCGGATCCGCAAGCGGCTGTAGACGTTAATGAAAGGGGCGACGGATTCGACTGTCGCGACGGCCTCTGCGATCAGATCGGCGTGATTCACCGTCCCGATCAGCCACACGTTATCCCCGCGAATCACGACACGGATGCGCTGTGACGCAGTAAACGTGTTACGCTTCAAGGCCCGTTCGATCAGGTGGTGGAGTCCTTGCCGGTGATACGCCATGCACACTGCTCCTCACTCGCCGTCAGCAACCATCCCGCCGCTGACGAACGCGGTATAACCACCCT
>CBEVZO010001000.1:0-1694 GCA_965554365.1 uncultured Anaerolineae bacterium | reverse complement strand
AGGTGTTCATCTTTGACGAGTCGATTGTCGTGATCGGATCGTTCAATTTCTCGAACAACGGCGCAACGCGCAACGACGAGAATATGCTGGTGATACACAGCCCCGCCCTGGCGCAGGTCTATCTGGCGGAGTTCGAGGCGCGATGGGCCGAAGCGAGAATTGCGGAAACGGACTGCACCGACTAACTTTGATGGGTCACGGGTGGGGGGCTTGACCCTCTCCCGCTGACACCTTATGCACGGCAGCGCACGCGCGAGATCACGTTATGAGTACGATAAGTACCCCCTCCTCAACCGACATCCTACGCAGCCTGCGCTTCTTGCGGAGTACGGAGCCGCTGGA
Source organism: uncultured Anaerolineae bacterium (assembly GCA_965554365.1). Lineage (GTDB taxonomy): Bacteria > Chloroflexota > Anaerolineae > Aggregatilineales > Aggregatilineaceae > CAYRNY01. The sequence continues at coordinate 1,352 of CBEVZO010001000.1, read as the reverse complement.
ACGCGCACGGGGGATTAGCATCCTGGCCCACGTCACCGATGATCCGCGCATTCAGCAAGTGTTTGAGCATTTGTACGAAAGCGATCCTGATCCACGCGTGCGTCATGCGGCGTGGCAGGCATTGCACCAGGCCGGACCAGCGGTCCCCGCACCGGGACCGGTGGCAGCACCGCAGCCAGTGACAAAACCTGAACGTCCTTCAACTCCCGCCCGTCCGATTTCGAGTGATGAATCAGAGGCAGCTATGGGAACATCCGGTCGTAAGTCTAACTCTGCGGGGCGCAAATCTGCCCCCCGGCGGCAATCATCCCCCCGGCGTCAGTCGTCTCCCCTGCGGCGCTCATCGCGGGGCCGGTCCCGGTCTTCATCGGGGACTAGCACATTTCTGTTCGATCCGAGCAACATTCACATCATCTCCGAGGAACGCGAGCAGCGCATCAAACAAAAACGCAGCGGACACGCCGCGCTGTGGATGGCCGTGCTAAGTTTGCTGGTCATGTTGTTGTTAGGGCAGCTAGCGTGGTCTGACATGCGCGACTGGAACCGGCTGCGCGACGGCGAAACCGGCTATGCGACGATCACTGACCTGAACGAGGATAAGGTCGCGTATACGTTCGAGATCACGGCGGAGGATGGCACAACCGAAACCTACACAGGTGAGCAGCCTATCACCGATCCAGGCTACCAACGGTTGTCAGACTTGCAAGAAGCAGGTGATCCGGTCGAGATCACGTATTGGCCCGACGATCCCAACGTATCCGAAACCATTGAGGACAATCCCGATCATGATCAGCGGGACCGGCTGGCGGTTGCCACACTGGTGATGATCATCGTGGCGCTGCTGTTTGTGAGCCTGGGTATGGTCCAGCGGCAAATCGGACGCCAACCACTCCAGGTCTTGCCAGGGCAGGTAGTCGAATGCACCGGGCAAGCAGACGCGGACGGCGATTTCAAGTTCAAGCTGCGTTACGCGTTCAAATCGCCGCGCACCGATCAGGTGATCACGGCGCAGCGCACGGCGATCCGTAACGATCTGCGCGGCCAACCGCTGCCCAAGCCGGGGACGCGTGTGGCAGTGCATTATCGCAGCGACCGTAACTATACGTTGCTCTAAGCCATTGGCGGTTGGCAGTTAGCAATTGGCACAACACGAACGGCTAACCGCTGCTTTATACTGAGAAAAACACAATGGCGTAAGCTAAGCGCCTGTATTGCATCTGGTTTGCGTCAGGATCGCGCCCCGCGCTGCGATCCTGTTTGTTGGTAAAATCGTGAATAGGACGCAGATGAACGCGGAAGGTAGGACTACAAAATAACGTGATTGGCGCATGTTAGCCCCTATTCCCCCCAGC
>CBEVZO010000999.1:0-1700 GCA_965554365.1 uncultured Anaerolineae bacterium | reverse complement strand
GCCGTTCGCCAACAACATCGTAGGTGGAGAGGTGGAACTGCGACTCGCGTCGGGGGAAACTCCCCCCCTCCACCGCGCGGAGAGGGGGCCGGGGGGTGAGGTAAACTTCAGCCAGCCACCCTACGCGCCAAACATCCCTGCGGCGTCGTCGTCATCCACCGTGAAATCAATCTGCTCGCCCGCATCCGGCGCGAACTCGTCCGGCAGATCAACGGCGGCGTCGGCAACCGGCGCACTTCCCAGCTCAAGCACCACCTCAGCCGCAGCCTCCGCCAGCGCATTGACCACCGCGTCTACGTCATTCTCTGCGGCAGGCTGTGTCAGCGTGTCTGGCTCAATGGTGGCGATTTCCTCAGTGGGCTGTTTCCAGGTATCCGGCGCGATATCCAATCCGGCAGCCGCCAACGCCGTCTGAATCTTTGCATCGTCCAGATCAAGATCGTTAAGGATGCTGTACGGAAAATCATATTGTTCCACATACGCGGGGAGATGCTGTAACATCAACGCGAAGTCGGTCGGGCGAATCGCGTCCAGTGGCACGCCGGCCTGCTCCAGCGCGTCCTTGATCGGCGCGGGGTTCTGACCGTGCAACGGTTGCACAAACAGCAAACATTGCGCGACTAGCTCCGCGTGCGGCAAATCAAACTCGGTGATGCCCTTGAGGATGTGCGCGAGGTAATGCTCTGATCCTTGTTGGGCGCGCGTATGTTCAAGCTGGTTGTTCAACTGCACGACCGTCAGCATCAGGTGCAGCAGCGTTTGCAGCGCGTCACGATTACCCTGCCCAATCGCCGCTGCCGACTTGAGCGCCTGTTTCGCCAACCCGGTCGCGATGCCCGCCGCCCATGAACGGAAGCGCTGCTCGCGCGGATTCTTGCTCTTTTGCGCGGCATAGCGCCAGTCCAGCAGCCCGGTAACCACCGAGAGAATATCCACAATCGCCGCGCCGCGCGCATCAGCGGGAGCCGCCTGGATCACATTCCAGTCGATGATGATCTCCGTTGCGGGGCCGGTTTCCTCGGTGACGATGATCGTGCGGTCGTCGGCGGTTTCTTCGACCAACGCCGTCGGTAGCAGCATGTCGCAGCTATCCAGCGCTGTCGGAATGATGACCAGCGGAATGCCGTTTTGCGCCGCGATGATCTTCCCGGCCTCGACTTGCGCGCCACCGCCCACCGCATAGACCACCTGCACCTGACTCGGCAGATTCGCCGCCAGATAGTCGAACAACTCGCGGTCGTAGCGGTCCGGCTCCGCCTGGATCATGACGGGCAGCGTGAGTTGGGTACTCAGCACGGCCCACACCTCGTCGGTGGTGAGCAGGGCAACGGGACGCGTTTCTTCAACAGAGCTTAGTTCCCGGAAGCTGATCCGGGGCAGAGGCCACACTGCCATGACTGTTCTCCTAAACTAGGTAATGTTGACAGTTATACTCAAACTATGGTCTGTGCCCAGGCAGAATGTCAACACGGCCTACACGTTGCACAGAGCCAAGCGTTAATTTTTGGTTTGCTGTGTTAAGTGTAGTGCGAATTGCTATTTTAGGCCAACCCGTGTGTTGGTTTACCCCTATCCCCCCGGCCTCCTTTCCCCGCAGGCGGAGAAAGGGGGAGTCAGGCGCGCAGCTAAGTCCCCTCTCCGTTTACGGTTCAAGGGCGGACAGGGTTCATTCGTCGCTCAATTTTGTGCGCGCGTAGGGG
>CBEVZO010000998.1:0-1701 GCA_965554365.1 uncultured Anaerolineae bacterium | reverse complement strand
TCCGCAAGCCGGTCGCGATCTACGTCGCTGACCTTCTGCATGTAGCCGAGCGAGAGGCATGGCGGGTTCCATGAATAAAAACGCAGCGTCGGCGGCACACGTTCGGCGGCGACAGCTTCCATGATCGTTTGATCAACGGCCATATTCATTGGCCCGTCGAGATTAGGGGTGATGAGCAGCCGCCAGGTGGGTGTCATACGTGTAATTGCTCCTGAGTGAGGTAAGCGTCAGTGATCAATGGGATTGTAGCACATTGAGTCGCGACCCATTTAACGCTACAATACATTTCAGACCTGTGATCAATTGGAGTTCTGATGTCGTCCAACACCGATAATACCGTTCCTACTCCGCCGCACAACGAGCCGGTACGCGACGATGCGGATATGCCGCTGCATCGCCCCTCTCGTCCGGCAAGTCAGGGCGGACATTGGTATAGCTTCCCTGGTCAGCAGCCCCATGCGCCGTCGCAGCCGGAAGTGCCCGCGCCCCCTCTGTCTATGCGGGGGCAGCTACGCAGTGCATCGGTGCGTGATCGTGTGCGGCGGCGTAAAGTGCGGCGTGAACTCGGCGCACCAGATGATTGGGCCTGGGTGATCATTGCGTCGGCGCTGCTTGGCACAACGGTGCTGATGAGCATGATCATCTTCTTTTTGCTGCAAGCTACACGCGGCATAGGCGGCACGATGGCAACGGCAGGCCCCGGCGTGGAGCCAACATCTGTGCTTTATGGGCCGGGCGGCATTCTCGAAGGCGTCGTGACCAGCGTATCGGGCGACGGGGGGATGCTTGGTGATGGGCAGAGCATGGTAATCCATCCCTGGGATGGGCAGGAGCGCTTCACCGTGTTGATGTTAGGCATGGATCGGCGTCCCGGTGAGTTCGGTGGGGCGTATCGCACGGACACCATGATCTTGATCAGCCTGGACCCGGCGACAGACCGTGTGGGGATGTTGAGTATTCCGCGCGATCTGGCGGTGGAGATTCCCGGTTATAGGCTGCAAAAAATCAATTCAGCGTATACGATAGGTGAGTTGGAAGCACCGGGGGGCGGGCCGTTGTTGGCGATGCAGACGGTACAATACAACTTCGGGATTCGTATCAATGAGTTTGTGACGGTTGATTTTGAAACGTTTGTGGCGATCATTGACCTGATCGGCGGTATTCATGTTGAAGTGCCCTATGACATCTATGATCCCGAATATCCCGACATGAATTACGGCTATGATCCGTTTTATATCGAGGCGGGCTGGCAAACACTGGACGGCGCGACGGCGTTGAAATATGCACGCAGCCGTCACGGATCAGATGACATCGACCGCAGCCGGCGGCAGCAGCAGGTGATTCTGGCGGTGCGTGATCAGGTATTGACCGCGAACAAGATTCCCGAATTGGCTCCCAGGGCATTTGATATTTGGGCCGAACTTGATGACGGCATCAACACCGGCCTCTCATTGGATCAGGTGTTGCAGCTTGCCTGGTGGGCTAAGGACATTCCCTCGACAAACTACACGCGCGGTGTGGTCGGGTGGGAATACGTTATTCCCCAAAGGATCGATGGCTTGGACTACCTGATTCCCGACCGCAACAAACTCGGCCCGCTGATGGTCGAAGTGTTTGGTCCGAATTACAACCAATAACGCGGTCTACTTAGGCCGTTCCGCGAAAATAAATCGTCTAAACTGGCTGCGGTGTAATGCGAAC
>CBEVZO010000997.1:0-1702 GCA_965554365.1 uncultured Anaerolineae bacterium | reverse complement strand
GCTTCATTCGGTCTATCTCAACCTGCCCAGACTTGACTTTCAAGACGGTATCTACACATGCAGTGCGTTAGACTTTAACCAACAACTGAAAACTGTTCACTGTGAACTGAAAACTTCTTTCACTCTTCGACCACAAAATCAAACAGCGCATACGCCGCCGCGATGTAAATCACGTCCGCCACAATGAGCAACTGAATCCAGGGGAGCCAGTCCTCACGCGGCAGCGCCTCCAAAATCGCGGAACTCGCGCGCACGGCGCTGATCAGCACGGGCAGCACGACCGGCAGCAACAGAATCGGCAGCATCGCCTCACGCGCGCGAGCGTGGACGCTCATGCTGCTCAACAGCGTGCCGACTGTCGTGAACCCCAGCGTGCCGAGCAGGATCACCAGCACCAACAGCGGCTTGATCAGCGTGATGTTGAACAAAATCGTCAGCAGCACGAGCAGCACCGCCGCGATCACCAGCACGAACAGCAGGTTGCCGATCATCTTACCGAAAAACAGCGCGCTGCGATCAATCGGCGCGAGCAGCAATGCGTCCAGGCTGCCGCGATCTTTCTCCGAGGCGAGACTGCGGCCCAGGCCCAGGATGCCCGCGAACACAATCGCCACCCACAGCACGCCGGAGACAGTTGTGTTCCGCGCTTCTTTGTCGAGTTCCAGCGCCAGACTGAAGACCATCACCGTCATCAGCGTGAACAGGATCATCGAGTTGATCATCTCGCGGCTGCGGATTTCGGCGCGTAAGTCTTTCCACACAATCGCGCCGACCACACGCCAGTACGCGGTCACCGGGCGGCCCTGTTTTTTCTTGCGTTTTGGTTGATCACTCATCGGGCGGTAGCGGCTCCTGTGACATCGGCGTAAATCGTGGGGAGATCGTCCACCGTAAACGCGCTGGTGAGCGCGTCGTAGGCGATCTTGCCCCGGCTGAGAATCGTGACGCGGTCGGCGTGAACGTATCCGCGCCGCAAGCTGTGCGTGGTCATAACGACCGTGCGCCCAGTGACCGCGACCTCGCGCAGCAGTTCATCGAGCAGCGCGGCGGCGTCCTGATCCAACCCGGTATACGGTTCGTCCAGCAGCAGCACCGCCGGATCGTGCAAGATCGCGCGGGCAATGGCGAGACGCTGCTGCATCCCTCGGCTAAAGGTTTGCACCACGTCGCGCGCCCGGCGATGCAGGCCCACACGCTGCAACATGGTGTGGACGCGGTCGCGGCGTTCGTTGGCGGGCAGGCCGTATAACCGTGCGAAGAACAGCAAATTCTCCTCGGCGGTGAGCGTGTCATACAGCAGCGGGAGGTGGCTCACCACACCGAGTTGGTGGCGCACGTAATCCGCCTCGCCGGGGAGTTCCCAGCCGCCGATACGCACGAGTCCGCCCGTAGGCCGCGACAACCCGCCGAGAATGCGCAGCAGTGTGCTTTTGCCAGAACCGTTGGGTCCCAGCAATGTCACGAACCGCCCCCTGTCCACGTCAAAATCCAGGCTGCGCAGCACCGGATTCAGACCGAATGTTTTGACCAGTTGTTTGACTTCAATCATAGCGGTAGGCGGTGTGTAGGGGCGCTGCTTGTCGCGCCCGAAATCAGCAGGCGCAGAAAGCGGGCGCAGTAGAACAGCGCCCCTACGCGCTTATTCCTCATCTTCGTTCAACAGCGGCAGCAAACGCTCAGTGATGGTCGCGCGCTGCGCATG
>CBEVZO010000996.1:0-1704 GCA_965554365.1 uncultured Anaerolineae bacterium | reverse complement strand
TGTTCGCATTACACCGCAGCCAGTTTAGACGATTTATTTTCGCGGAACGGCCTAAAACTGTTGGGGTGCTTGACTTTACACTCCAACATTATGGATCTCTAATCCCCCAACTCCCCGACAGTCTCCACCGGTCCTGACGCGCCAACACGCCCCTCATCGTGCGCCTGAGGCACGCCACCGGGCCACCACGTCCAGCGCCCGAACAGCGTCGCCAGCGCCGGGTCCAGCACCGTGCGTACCACGAACGTATCGATCAGCACACCGACCGCCACCGCGAACCCCAACTCGATCAGCCCCATGACCTCGCCCGCCATCATCGCCGCGAACGTGCCAGAGAGGATGATCCCCGCCGAGCCGATGATCTGCCCGGTCGTCGCGACCGCCACATGCACACCCTCGCGGATGCCGTGATAGCCCACTTCCTCCTTGATGCGCCCAAAGAGGAAAATGCTGTAGTCGATGCCCAGCGCCACCAGGAACACGAACGCGAAGAACGGCACGTACCACGTCAGCCCCTCCGCGTCGAAGACCCGCTGGAACACCAGGTTCGTCAGCCCCAGCGTGAAGGTATAGCTCAACAGCACCGTGCCGATCAGGTACAGCGGCGCGATCACGCTGCGCAACATCAGCAGCAGCACGATGAAGATGCCCAGCAGCACAAAGCCAATCGCGCGCGGCAGATCGCGTTGCATCGTGTTGCGGATGTCCGCGTTGATCGCCGGACCGCCCGTGACCACCGCATCGCCGTCGCGTTCATAATCCTTCAGGATGTCGCGAATCTCGTCCACCATGTCCAGCGCGGGATTGCTGCTGGGGCTGTCCATCATGATCACGTCCAGCGTGAACGCCGTCCCATCCGCCGAGAGATACGTCGCCAGCAGCGGCGCGAACGGATCGCCGTCTTCGCCCGCCGCACCGGGCACTGCCGCCAGCACATCACTGAGCGCGGTCGGCATGAGATACGGCTCCGGGACCGTCTCGAAACGCAGCGCCAGCCCCTCAATCGCCGGAGCGAGTTCATCGGAGCGCGTGAGCAACTGCGCGGGATTGCTCAGTAGATCTTGCAGCGTGAGCAAGTGGGGATCGTCCGCCACTGCGGGAAACTGCTCCGCCAGCAGCGCGAGATAGTCCTGCACGCCGGTCAGCAAACCGAGCAACGTCTGCGGATCGAGCGCCGCGTCACCCTCGCCGGGCGTGCCGAGATCGCCCATCAACGCCAGCGCCATTCGTAGTTGTGCATCAACGTGCAGCAAATTGGCGTATGCGCTGTCGCCGTGCTGCCCGACCGGATCATCGAGGCCGCGCACATCCGCGACACCTTCCAACGCAGCGATCTCATCCGTGAGCGTCACAATATCGCCCGCGAGTGTCTCCGGTGTGCGCTCCGTGACCGTGACGGTCAGCGGCAGCACGTTCCCCGCACCCAGGCTGTCGGACATCAACTCAAAGCCGACCACCGCGTCTTTATCTTCGGGCAGGTCCGCGAGAATGTCGTAGGTCACGTCCTGATTCACGCCAAAGATCGATAGCGGCGTCATAAGCAGCACAATCACCACAATCACCGGCAGCGGATACGTGCTGACCCACTTCGACGTGAGTTCGTACAGCCGTCCATTGTCGCGGTGACGCGCGGAACCGGGCCAGAATGCGTGGTTGCCGAGCGTCGCCAGCAGCGCCGGGACCAACGTCAGCCCTGCCGCCAGT
>CBEVZO010000995.1:0-1707 GCA_965554365.1 uncultured Anaerolineae bacterium | reverse complement strand
GACGGCAACCCCACCCCAACCCTCCCCGCCGGCGGGGAGGGAGCTTCGCGCGTGAGGCAAAGTCCCCTCCTCGTCAACGGGAGGGGATTTAGGGGTGGGGTTGCTTTCGCACATACGTGCCCTCAAATCCGAATGCACCCCAGACTCACCAATCGCTTGCTTCACACGCCGAACCCGCCCATAATAAAGGTACTGAACCACACGGGTAAGGAGCGTGCCGGAATGGGACAGCACGATCCTGGGCCGGAAGGAGTATAGATGTCATGCAAAAAACATCAGCCGAACGAACCTTTGAGGCTCTGACCTGGGCCGCAGTGGTCATCTGGTTGGGCTTTATTCTAATGATCGGGGCGGTCGGCGAATCGTGGTTGATCTTGATGGTATTGGGCACGATCCTGCTCAGTTCCGCGATCTACCAGCGCAGCCGCAATTGGGAAACATCGCTCTCGATCTGGATTTTTGGTATCTGGATGGCAGTGTTTAGCGTCATCGAGATGGTAAACGAAATCGTAGGCCAGGTAAACGGCACGGACGGGTTGAATATTGACCTCGGCGTATACCTGGGCATCGCGCTCGTGTCGATGGGCGTGGCAACGATCCTGCGTATGATCCAGGGGCCGAAAGCCGGGCGCGACGTGCCCCGCAATGTCAATGTGGATTATACTGGCGGTTACGGGTCCGGCAGCACGGGCGGGCGCGAAAGCTATGGGCCGCGCGAATATGACGCAGGCCGCACGTACAACGACGGACAGGGCTACTCCACGCAACAGGGTCGCACAGCGTATGATGATCGGAGTTCCGGTCAGCGTTCGCAGTACGGGCGTGACCGTGCGTCACCGGGCCGTGACCAAGACCAGCGTTCGCAGCAATATGGGCGTGATAGGGCGTCGCAGGGCCGCGACTACGATCAACCCGCGCAATACGGGCGTGATAGGGCCTCACAAGATCAACCCGCGCAGTACGAGCGTGATACACGCCGCGCTGGAGATTCATACGGGGGCGGTGACGCCTACGATCAGACCCAGCACGCCCCGCGTGACGAGCCTGGGTATCAGGACGCGCCACCAGCGGATCGCGGGTATGATCCCCAGCGTCAGCAAGACTATCAGGGCCAGCCGCAGGGCGATTATGCCTACGATGACGGCTATCAGGACGATAGTTACGACGAGTACGATTACTACGACGAGCCAGCATGGGACGCGCCGCCACAGGTGCAGCAGCACCAACCACAGGAGCCGCGCCAACGTCGCCGCCGGCAGCAGCAGTCCGACGCGCCCTCCGACCTTGACGCGCGGGTCGAGGAAATCATCCGCCGTAGCCGCGACCGCCGGAGTGGTGCGGCGCAACACAGCGATCAGCCGCCCGACGATCTGCCATATTAGGGACGGTCAGCGCACAGCCGTCAGCATTTAGCGGTCAGCGCACAGCCCATAGCCCATAGTCAGCCGTCAGCAGATAACACAACGCCCGGTTCCGCGTGGAATCGGGCGTTCTTGTCAGTGTGCTTTCTGCTTGGCTACCCGGCGCAGCGCTCAAACGCGGGGAGATGCTGGAATTCTGACGCATCACGCAGCGCGGTGAACACCTGCACGAGATCGGGGTAGTCGGCTACTGTGGTGAGCCAGGCGTCGTAGAGTTCAAAGTTCGCGATCTCCGCCGCTGCACCTGCCGCACACGCTTCTTCTACGGTGGCGAATTGCGGGAGCA
>CBEVZO010000994.1:0-1707 GCA_965554365.1 uncultured Anaerolineae bacterium | reverse complement strand
AGCACCACCAATAGCAGTCCCACCACGCCGATCACATACGACAACGGCGTGATCGTTGCGAGTACACCGTAGTAGTCCATGTCGTAGGACGTGGATAGGACAAATCCCGCCGCCTGGCCTATCGGCGCGCCGATCACTATCCCGATGATCACCATCACCAGAAATTCGAGCGTCACCATCAGCACGATCTCAGTGCCTTTGGTTCCCAACGCGCGCAAAATCGAGAGTTCCTCATGGCGCTCGCGCAGACTGGCATTCACCGTATTGAACACCAACGCCAGCGTCAAGATCAAGCCAAAGCTGCCGAACATGATCGTGTTGGTGTAGTAGTAGGCCAGATAGCCGTTCATGTCCGTGTCGAACTCGTCCAACAGTTCAACCGCGCGCACGCCCGACAACCCGACCACCGCCTCACGCACGTCGGCGGCTGTACCGTCTGCGACGCGCAGCAGCACCGCATTCACCGGGAACACGCCGCCCGGCGTCCACTGCACAAACAGACTGCGCGGCACGAAAATTGGACTGCCTATTGCTTGCAACACGATCCCGTGTACACGCACGGCATGAATTTGATCGAATGCCCGCAGCGCGAGGGTATCGCCCACCTCGATATCGAGTACGCGCGCGAGGTTATTTCCGAGCCACACACCATCTGCACGAGAAAACGCATCCGCACCTTCAATCTTCGCCAGATCGAAGTACGGATCGGCTTCGTCCACTGCCACCGCCGCCGTACTGAACAATGTCCCATCCGGCTGCACCACCGCCACCGCGCCGATCAACGCGGCCTGTGCGCCGGTCACATGCTCTAACGCGCCCATCCGTGCCTCGACTGTGTCGCCCGGCTGGAAATCCGCCAGATCAACGCGTATGTCAAACGTGGTGGAAGAGAAGAAATCATCGAAATTCACCACCAATGTATCCCACATCGCCAGCGCCGAAAAGACCATCATCGCCCCAACCATCACGCCGAGCGTCGTACTGAACGCGCGTCCCGGCGAGCGCAGCAAGTTCCGCACAGCCTGACGCACCGGCAACGGCAGGAATCCCAGTTTGATGCGACTCAGCGCATTCGGCGTCTGGGGCGTGGCAGGACGCAGCGCGATCCCCGGCGGCGTGCCGGACATCACCCAGGCCGGATACACACCCGATAGCGTCGTCCCGGCGACTACGATCACAAAGCCGAGCAGGATAAACGGAATCTGTGGCGCGTTGGTGAAGCCGGGCAGCGATCCCCCGGCGATGTTGTCGAGGAAAGAGTACATGAACCAAAAGGAGTTGAAATAGCCTAGCACGCTGCCCACAAGCCCCCCCGTTACGCCGATCAAAAAGCCGAACGACAGATAGTGCTGCACCAACTCGCGCCGTGTGACGCCCATCGCGCGCATGGTTCCGATGCGCCGCCGTTCCGATTCCACCACACGCGCCATCAAGATACCTGTGATCACGGTAGCCCCCACGAGAAACAGCCCGGAGAAAAACTCCATGATCGGAAACGCGCCGTTAACATTCGCCTGCATCATCCACGCACTAGGGATGTGATCGCGGTTATAGATCGCGGCGGCGGGGAACATGGTGACCAACTCAGTACGCACGGACTCCTCAAGTGCGCTTTTGTCATCGTCTGCGCTGCCCGTCAGCCGCACCGCGATATCGTTGATTTCGCCACTGCGCCCGGTCAGTTCCGCCAGTTCGGAATAACGCACC
>CBEVZO010000993.1:0-1708 GCA_965554365.1 uncultured Anaerolineae bacterium | reverse complement strand
CAGACCCTGATCCGCGAACTCGCGCCCCTGTGGACCTTCCGTGACAAGCTGCATCTCAACGCGGCACTCAGCACACGCGGACGTTTCCGGCGCTGGGATGGACGACATCTGGAGGCATGGCTGACCGCGTTCGAGCCAGGCGTATCACTGCGCACCGCCGCGCGCGTTCTGACCGCGTTGGCGCTGTGCAATATCGTGCTATTTCCGTTGTTTACGCTGGGACTGCTGCCGCCGCTGTGGGTTGTCACGTTCATGCTCTATGCGGGGCTGTATCTATGGCACATCAATCGCGCCGACGATCCGTTTGAATTGGGGCTGGCGCTCGAAGACCCGCTCAATGATCTGCAAGCGGTGTTTGCGTTCCTGGAAGACTACCCTTACCGTGCAAGCCCAGCCTTACGTGAACTGTGCGCGCCCTTTCTGGATGAAGCACAGCGCCCCTCACAGGAATTGAACCGCCTGACACGCGTCCTGGCGGCGGCCAGCGTGCGCCGTAACCCGATCCTATGGACGCTGATCAGCGCCGTGCTGCCCTGGGACATCTACGTCATGCAGTGGTTAGAGACGCGCCGTGACACGCTTGTGACACTGCTCCCGCAATGGCTCGCAGTGTGGTTCCAACTTGAAGCATTGGGCGCATTAGCCAACCTGGGCCACCTCAACCCAGATTACACGTTCCCCACCGTGACAGAAGACGACTCCGGCCCGCTGTTGGAAGGGCATGCGTTGGGCCATCCACTGATCCCCGCGAATATGCGTGTGTGCAATGATTTCGCGCTGCAAAATGCGGGTGATCTAGCGCTGATCACCGGCTCGAATATGTCCGGCAAAAGCACGTTCTTGCGCACAGTGGGTGTCAATCTCGCGCTGGCGTATGCCGGTGGACCAGTGAATGCCCGCGCGCTGCATATACGACCACTGCGCGTGTTCACTGTGATCCGCGTGACCGATTCGCTGTCCGATGGCATCTCATACTTTTACGCGGAAGTGAAGCGACTGAAGGCACTGCTCGATGAGTTGGAGCGTGAGCATCCGTATCCGGTGCTATTCCTGATCGATGAAATCTTCCGGGGCACGAACAACCGCGAACGCTTGACCGGCAGCCGAGCATATATCCGTGCGCTGGCAACACAACGCGGAGCAGGCGTGATCTCCACACACGATCTTGAACTGGTGCATCTGGCGGACGATATTCCGCAGATCACCAACCAGCACTTTGCCGAAACCATTGCTGACGGGCGCATGGCCTTCGACTACACACTGCGCACTGGCCCATGCCCCACCACAAACGCCCTCGCCATCATGCAAATGGAAGGGCTGCCTGTGAATAACTCACGCCCAGAGTCTACAACTGTGGGATAACTATGGGATTATGCGGGATAACTTACTTGTGTGTGACATACTCCCAAGCCTAAAGGACTTGGGCTTCTGCCGTTAGCGCCGGATGCCCACTGAGGTGACTTCAGCAGGTCTTCTTCTGACTGAAACAGTACGCGTTGATGCCCCAACGCAACACAACGTGCATGAAGAATGGTTCAGGTTTTACGTGGCGCCCTGTGCGCCACAACCGTCTACCTGGGTTGTGAAGCTGTGTGAAGTAGTGAACCCTATCGGATTGTTACATCACGTCTAGAGCCACTACATCAAAGTACTCTCAGTATTAGGAGGCCGTAGATTGGTTTGTTAAGCTAAAGCAAAAGAGCATAGC
>CBEVZO010000992.1:0-1711 GCA_965554365.1 uncultured Anaerolineae bacterium | reverse complement strand
TCAAGTCCCCCTCTCCATAATTTTCGTTGCGCGCCAGCGCAACAAAATGTCTCGGCTGGAGCGGGGGATTTAGGGGGTGAGGCCCAGCGCGTTTGAATTCACATAGCGCGTCCCGTAACAATGGTCGCCCATACCAACGTGGGGCATGGGCGTAGCATGAGGGGCAAACCCGCTGTAAAGCGCGCGGCGGATCAATCGTCCAGCCCGTAGACGCGCGACTCCGGTTGGAACGATATCCACGCGAACCAGAAGTGACTCCCGGCGACCACCTGTTGCAACTGCGCACCGGTCAACTCACCCTCGATGGCGGTCCCGAAGGCATTCCATGTGCTGTCCGTGTTGTGATCACGGAGTGTGCCATCCGCGTCCATATAAAACGTGAGCGTTTGATCGTCCAGCGTGCGGAAAAACAGCGCCGCCGTGCCGACATCGCGCGACCGGTCGATCTGTGGGCCGTCGAGCGCACTCGCGACTCCCGGCTGCCACAGCGCGACCACGTCCTGACCACCGAGCGTATCATTGATCGCGCCCTCAGTCAGCAGCGCGCCAAACGGATACGCCACCGCTTCACCCGCGAACAGTCCACCCAGCACGCGCGCCGTCAGCGGCAGGCGGTCGTCGATGGCGTCCAGTGCGGCTTCCGTCAGAATCGGGCGGCCTTCAGTGTCGTAGAACGCATACGGATTATCGCCGTAGGGCCGTGAGAAGTCTTCTGGCACGCTAAGCACCTGTCCGTCGGGATACTGCTCCGCGAACGCGCCAAATCCGACCACCTGCGACGGCAGCTTTGTGAGCAGCGTCCCGGTGTAGCTGCCGACGATAGCCTCGCCGGTGAACTGCTGCCACCAGCTTTGCGTCACATCGTCCCACATCACCAGGTCCGAGCCGCGCAGATTGCCCGTCGTGCCGAAAGTCAGCACGTCGCCGTCCACACGCCGGTCAAAGACAATCGACGCGTTGCACAGCGGGCAGAACGTCACCGCGACCGGCACACCGCCTACCGTGTCGTTGGCGATCTCGTGCCACATCAGAATTGCGAGCGGATACGCACGCGCGTCGCCATCCACGTGCAGCGCGATCACGGGCGAACGGTCCACGAGCCAGTCGCGCGCGTCGTCGAGACTCTCAAACTGCGGATCGTCCAGCGGCGGAATACCGTTGGGCGCTGGCCCGCCGCTGAAAATCTCGGCATACGAGACACTGTGCTGGCAGAAATCGGTGAGGTCCCAATAGGCGGGATTGAAGGACACGCGCTGCCCCTCGAACGGATCGTCACAGTCGCCAGATTGGGCGTGCGTGTTGCGCGCGGCAGGGCCCTCGATCAAGGGCAGCGTGAGCAATACGATTAACGATACAGTCAACAAGATCAGCGCCGGGAATAGGATACGAGTACGGGGAAATTTCATCGAACGACCTCCTGAGTAGCGCTTACCAATACATGCTGCTCAGTGTAGGCGAGGTCGTGTGAGGTGTCTATCGTCCCGGCAACAACGGCCCCGCACGCCGCAGTCTCAACACACACCGGGCATACAAAAACGCAGACCGTTTTCGATCTGCGTTAATCCGCGTTAATCTGCGTCCTATTCGCTTTTCACACTAGCGATCCACACTCACCGCAACCGCTGCACGAGATACGTCGTGACGGATTCTTCGCGTCCGCGCACGGCCCGCGCACCGACCCGTTCCGCGAGAATATGATCCTCGACCAGCG
>CBEVZO010000991.1:0-1713 GCA_965554365.1 uncultured Anaerolineae bacterium | reverse complement strand
CTAACGCGTCCACCGCCGCCTTGCTCATACTATATAGACTCGCATACGGCGCGGGGACCGGTCCCAGAATCGACGAGATCAGCACGATGTGTCCACCGCCGGATGCCCGCAGCGCCGGGATCGCGGCCCGCACACTGTGGATCACGCCGTCGATGTTGGTGCGCAGCACGCGCTCGATATCTGCCGGGTCCGCATCGATCAGCGCCCCGCGATGCCCTATGCCCGCGTTCGCGACCAGCACATCCAGCCGGTTGAACTCGGCCAACGCCAGCGCGACGGCCCGCTGCATTGCGTCCGCGTCGGTGACATCAGCTTCCAGCGGCAAAATCGACCCGGGCAGCCCCTCGGACTTGGCTTCTTTGCGCAGCGCGTCCAGACGATCTGCGCGCCGTGCCGTCACCGCGACCTTGTGCCCCAACGCCGCGAACAACTTCGCCGTCGCTCGCCCGATCCCCGATGACCCGCCCGTGATCAGAATGCCCTGCGGATCGTCGCGCTGCGGCAAAATGTATTTGCGATACCAGTTCATAGCTTACTCCACCATGTGCATGTAAACCCGTGTGACGCGCCGTGAGTGTAACACGTTTCGGAGTAGACAGTGGGCAGTTTTCAGTGATCACTGCGCCGTCCCCGCGTCACCACACCGCCGACCAGCCGCTCCCCATCATCCGCACGCAGCACGACGTAGCGCCGCGCACCGGTCGCCGCATCCGTCCAGGTCGTGACATGCAGCGTTTCGCCCAACAGCGCGGGCAGACGGTAATCCAGGCGGAAGCGTCGCGGTACAAATGGCGCATCTGCGTCAAGCTGTGGTGTCAGTCCATCGCGCTGCGGGTCTGCTGCGCCGCAGTCCTCCATGAAGTCGAGGTATATCGCGTTATTGACATGCCCCGCCTGATCCAGATTGCGCCATTGCACCACATGCGGCTGCGTGAACGCGTCCTCCGGTGGGGGGTCTGCGGGGAACGGCACACGCGGCGGCAGTTCATCAGAGGGCGGACCCTCCGGCCAGAACCCCGCCACCATCGCCTCGGTGACGGTGGTCGGGCGCAGCGTGGTCATGTCGAGATAGACCCAATCCGTGATGGCCTGCGCGACGACCTGCCCCGACTCCGCATTGTGTATCTCATACGCGCGCCGCGAGCGCACACGCCGGAAATCCGCGACCCACGTTTTGATGATCACGCGGTCATCGGAGCGCACCGGGTGCAGCAGCGTGAGATCGGTCGCGCGGATCAGCCACATACGCCCGTGTGCATCGTACCACGCCACGCTGTAGCCCGCCGCCGTCGAGGCATCCATCGCGGCTTCCTGCATATAGCGCAGCACATGCGCGGGGTACAGACTGCCGTTGGCGTCACACTCGACATGGCGCACGCGAAAAGTCCGTTCGTGGGTGCGGGGCATAGAGAATAGCTCCTCATCGAAAATCGCTGCGGAGTTAGCCCGCAGCTACTCAAAATCAAAGGACACTGAAGTGCCCTCGCACGCCGGATCAGAGCGCGCTTATGCTCTTTAAGAAATTAAGTCGGATATCGTGGTTGCCTGAAAACCGGCCCCTATCCCCGTGTGACCTGGCGGTCACGTTTCCCCTTGCCCCATCTGAGATGGCGCAAGGGGGAGTCTGGCGGGTACTCGCCGCACATTCCCCCCTCTCCATAGGTTCTGTCGAGCGCCAGCGAGATTGAACCAGCTTGGATGGAGAGGGGGGAC
>CBEVZO010000990.1:0-1720 GCA_965554365.1 uncultured Anaerolineae bacterium | reverse complement strand
GTTGCGCAGCCAGTCCATGCCCTCGACGGTCGCGGCGGCGAGCGAACGATCCAGGTTGATCGTCAGTTCGCCCTGCGTGACGTTGAAGCGCTGCGGCATCGCGATCACTTCCGTGCGGCTGCCGGCGTCGGGGCCGTAGAGCGTGCCCGCCGTGCCGACGATTTCCGGCACTTCGTACTTGTACACCGGCAGCGGAGCGCCCTGGGTGAAGGTGGGCTTGGTCGCGTCAGTATATGCGCCGTCGCCCGCGTTGGCATAGAAAGTGAGATCGATTTCCTCGACATCCAACACCTCAAACTGCCAGTTGACGCGCGCGCGCTCCTTGCTCGGAATTTCGACCCACTGCGTCGCGCTCACGCCCTCGGCAAAGCGGAAGCCTGTGCCTTCCAGCGTGACGGAGGTCAGCAGGTCCTCGTTGCTGTTGTTGTTGACAATCGCAGAAACAGTCGCGATGTCGCCCACGATGAAGAAACGCGGCGTGCCGGGGCGCACCAGCACCGGCTTGGTGCTGAGCAGATCGAACGTCGTCTGCCCGACCAGCATCGGCCCGGTGGAGCCATCCGTCACGGCGCGGGCGTCGAGCCGCCACGTCGTGAGGTTATCCGGCAGTGTAACCGTGACCGTCGCTGCGCCGTCCTCGTTGGTGAACACGGACGGTTCCCACAGCGGCGTATCGACGAACTCCTGCCGCACCTCGAAGATGCCGCCATCGCCATAGCCGCCACCACCACCCTTGATCGTATCGATGATGGTCTGTGTCGCCTGATCCACGCTGATCGTCAGCGGGCTGGACGTGCGGACCGTGATCCCGCGCTGGGAATAGAAGAACGAGAGTAGTTCAGGGCTGTTGCTGGGCGCGATACTGAGGACGGCGAGGTCTGTCACACCGACACCAACTTCCGCGTTGGGCACGGGTGTGCCTTCCCAGTCAGTCGCAGTGATCGTGAACTCTACCTCGTCACCCGGCCCGGCGAACTCGCCCGCCGCCACGTCCACGTTCGACGTGACCGCCACATCCATCACATAGTGACTCGTATCGACGTCCAACTGCACGACGCCCATGCGGAACTGCGCGGTGGGGGTATGTTCGTCCACGCCCTTGACCAGCACCACGCTAAAGAAGATGTTGGGTGCGTGCGCCTCCTCAATCGGTAGTTCGTAGATGGTACTGTTGGTGTCCAGCTTCATAACTTCATGTGTCAGGATGTCGCCGCGTTCCAGTGTGATCAGCGCGTAGGCTTCGCCTTGCCAGGGGCTAGGGATCAGGATTTGTGCGGTGTCGCCGACGCTGTACTCGTCCTTGTCGGTGATCAGTTGGATGCGGTTGCTGTTCTCCTGCCGCCAGTTGACGAAGTTGCGCCCACTGACCCACAGGAAGGTGCTGGACTGCACCTGATTGCCGCGCTCGTCGGTCGTGCGCGCGTAAACCTTATACACACCGCCGACCGGGGGCGTGAAACGAATTTGCGCCAGCCCACGCTCATCGACGGTGACGGTCCCGCTGCCACCCTCGACGGGGTCTTCGCGCACTTCCCACGTCCAATTGGTGCGGCCAAAGTCGTCTTCTTCCTGCACGCTGAACCAACGGCGCTCGACTACCTCGTATGTCACTTCCTGACCGGGCACGGGGTCGCTAAACCAGTCCACCGCGATCAGGTTGACGAGGTTTTCGCGCTGGGCGCGCCCGATGTATTCTTCCGGCTGCAACCCGACATACACG
>CBEVZO010000989.1:0-1721 GCA_965554365.1 uncultured Anaerolineae bacterium | reverse complement strand
AGCGGTAACGTAGCACCCGTCACGGATGCTCGGTCTGGTCAACGAGGGGCTTTTTTAAGCCTCCGGCCTTGTGCCGGGGATCGTTGACAACTCTATTCCTCCAACACCCGCCGCGCGATCACCATGCGGTTGATCTCGCTGGTCCCTTCGCCTATCGACATCATACGCTGGTCCCGGTAGATGCGTTCGAGCGGGAATTCGCGACTGTAGCCATAACCACCGTGAATTTGCAGCGCCTCAAACGCAACAAATTCTACGACCTCCGACGCAAACAGTTTCGCCATCGACGCGAGCTTGGTGTAATCGTGGCCCTGATCCTTGGCCCATGCCGCGCGGTAGACCAGCAGTCGCGCAGCCTCAAGCTGCATTGCCATATCCGCCAGTTTGAACTGAATCGCCTGGTGATTGGCGAGGGGTTTACCGAATGCCTTGCGCTCTTTGGCATACCGCACCGTTGCGTCAAGGGCTGCCTGTGCCAGACCGAGACATAAACCGCCGACTGCCACACGCCCGCTGTCGAGTGTGACGAGCGTCTGATGCAGCCCGCGTTCTTTCTCACCCAGCAGATTATCCAGCGGGACGCGTACATCGGTGAAGGTGACCATATGCGCGGGGGAGCCATGCGTGCCCATTTTCTTTTCGGGTGACGCGATATCTAGGCCGGGGCGATCCGTTTCTACCAGGATCATGCTGTACCCTCTGGAAGCCGCATCCGGATCGGTCTGTACCAGCGTCACAATCACCGGCGCGAGGCTAGCGTTGGTGATCCATGCCTTGCTGCCGTTAATTACCCACGCGTCGCCGTCTTTCACGGCGCGCGTGCGCGTACCGGCCAGGTCGGACCCGGCATCTGGCTCGGTCAGCGCAATGCTACCAAGCACCTCGCCGCTGGTCAAGCGCGGTAGATACCGCTGTTGCTGTGCTTCCGTGCCCCACTTGACGATGGGCAGACAACACAACTCATTGTGCGCCTCGATGCTCAAGCCGGTGGACCCGCACGCCCGAGCGAGTTCCTCCATCACGATCACCACACTAACGCTGTCAAAGTCGGCACCGCCGTATTCCTCCGGCACTTGCAGCCCCACCAGCCCCAGGCCTGGCATTTTTGCGATGGCGACCATCCGCATTTGGCCCGTTTCGTCAATTTCTGCCGCATAAGGTTTTAGTTCGCGCGCGCAAAAACCGCGCACCGCCGTTTGAAACAGGCGTTGCTCTTCAGTCAACGAAAAATCCATAGTGTACTACTCCCAAAAACTAATGCAGGACGATCCTGTTAGACCGCCCTGCTGGTGTTTATTTACTCCTCCGCCGGGACGAAATACACATCCGTCGGTCTGAACTTGCTATTGCGTAAATAACGCGCCTGCACCTTCATTCCAATCCAGTCCAGGGTTGCGGCGTGTGGGTCCACGCCGATCAACCGTGCCAGAAATAGCGTATCGGCCTCATCGAAATCCACGAGAATTAGCACAAAGGGCGTCTGCGGTAAAAATGCCTCCGACCCAAAGTGGCACACGGTAAACGCATGGATGTGACCCTCGTCGGGCAGCACGATCCAGTCGGTTTCCGCGCCGGTAACCATATCGTGACCGCGCGGTGTGGCGTAAGTGTAGCCCGTTTCCGGATCGCGCGTGCCGAGGAGTACCTTGTTCGCCAACCCCGCGAAGAACGGTGAATCCTGCGCGTAGGAGTGAATATAGTCGATCTGGTAGGGCTGCTTG
>CBEVZO010000988.1:0-1727 GCA_965554365.1 uncultured Anaerolineae bacterium | reverse complement strand
CGGGGAGGGATTTAGGGTGGGGTCAACCGGTACGGCCAAAAGTGCAAAGATAGAGGTTGTTCGTGGACCCCAAAAATCCTATGAAAAATGTGTATAAAAATCTTAACGTTTGCTACCGGGTTGTGGCAACACACAATGCACGCCGGACCTGATCGATCCGGCGCACACGTAACGCCCCCACAACCATCGAGCGAGCGCCAGAGGTGGCCCTCCGCTGCTCGCCCGTATAGTCCACACTGATTTAGCTTACCCCACCATGCGGCGACTGCTCGGCGATGAGTCGTGTTTGCCTGTGCCGCGCTCAATCCCCCGCAGGGGTACGTGCAGAGTGCAACAGACCATCAGCGACACGACGCTGTGTTTTTTGCGTTGTTTCAATCCCCCGAAGGGGTACGTGCAGAGTGCAACTGATGGCAACAGTGATGTGATCAGTGCTGGCAACACGTTTCAATCCCCCGAAGGGGTACGTGCAGAGTGCAACCGCGTCTTGCCAAACGCCGCCACAGGTCATTTATGCCCTAAAACCGCGTTTAGCGACCTTAGCGGGCGTCCTGGTGCGTCAACATGGATCATCATACACCCGAATCTGACCCCGTGCAACTCATGGATTCGAAACTCGATTTCTGCGCCAAAACCGGGGGGAGTTTCGAATCGCCTGCCCCACATCACGCCCAGCCGGGCAGCGGTGGCACTCGCACGCGGTACGCGCTGGCGTGGACCGTCCCGATCACGAACAGTGTCAGCCCGCCCCACAGCCCGATCAGCGTCAGCACGCCCGCAATCGCAAACGCGACCGCGCCGTCCTGCGCGAGGTCCACGTCGTCGGGCGCGGCTTCGGTGTCGCTGAACTGCTCCTCGAACAGCGTCACAGCGGGATACGCCTCGCGCAGCGCCGCCTGATAGCGCTCCTGGGTCAGCACGATGCCTGCCACCAGCCCCAGCGGGATCGCTAATAGCAGGCTCACGAAGAAAATCAGCAGCCCGAAGGCGCTCCAACGCCGCCCGGTGCGCGAGCGCTGCCGCCGGATGTGGGCCGCGCCGGGACCGTCCTCATAGACGCGCCCGTCGTTTTCCAGCACCACGTATACCGTGTCCGCCGTGAAGCTGCTCACCGCCAGGATCACCAGATACCACAGCGCGCCGATCAGCGTCACGAGTGCCAACAGCAGCGTGCCGACGCTCAACCGCTTGCCGTAGCGCAGCGACGCCTCGTACTGGCCGTGTGCTTCCACGCGATAGCCACCGTGCAGGTAGGTGTTGACGCGCTGCTGCACATACGCCAGCGCGGGATCGGGGCTGTGTGGTGCGGCGTGTTGGGCGTAATGTCCGTAGGGTGCGGGCGGCGGCGTGATGCTCGTGGGGGGGGGCGGTGTCGGCACGGGCGGCGGCGTATAAGGCGCGGGCGGCACGACATACGCGGGTGTGCCGGTTGCAGGTAAGGTGCTGTGCATTGCGTCCCCGGCGACCTCGCCCTCGGCAGGAAAAGCATCTGCCGCGACCTCGCCCGCCTCCGTATCCGTCTCTGTGTCTTGCTCCTCCGCGCGCAGATCGGACATCTGCATCGTGGGCATCTCTCCCGCGTTGAGGATCGGCGACTTGATCGCCGCGACGTGATCCATGCCGGGCTGCGTGCGTGTGGGATCGTCGGGAGTGGGGGCCGGTGTCGAGGGGGCTTCGGCTTCCGGTGCAGCGGAATAAACGTCGGTCATGGGCGGCTCAGACGTAAT
>CBEVZO010000987.1:0-1729 GCA_965554365.1 uncultured Anaerolineae bacterium | reverse complement strand
CACGATCACGTTATTCTGCCCCTATCCCCCCAACCCCCTTTCCCCGCAGGCGAAGAAAGAGGGAGTCAGGCGGTGATCGCAGGTGGCATGATCGGGACTGGGCTGTCGGCGGTGCTGCTGGCGGTGAGTTCGAGTCTGACGATGGCGTTGGTGGCGGGCGCACTCTCCGGCGCGGCGTGGACCGCAGCGACGATCAGCATTTTCGGCTATTCACGGAGCAGACGCCGCAGACCAACGTCATGCGCTTCACGCGCATTTTTAACCAGGTCGTCATGCTGTCGATCTTCGTGGGGCCGCTGGTAGGGAGCCAACTCGCCAACACAGCCCTACCACTCACGACGGTGCTACTGATCGGCGCGGCGGTGCGACTGGTGGCGGGGCTGTGGGTCGTGACGGACGATATGCAGTGGAGTCGGCGGTTGCGCTGGCGCGGATCGCGGCGAGCATAATGGGTTAGCTCCTGAGTACAACCTGCACGATGCCGGTGCGCGCTTGATCCAGATACCAGGTGGACGTTTGCGCAAGATCGAGTGTTACGCGCGCCCACTGCACACCCGCGTCCAGTACTTCCCACAACACGCGGCCCTGCGGCGTAATTGCCATGCTGGGGCATTTCTGCGCCGGACCCGCATTGTTCGCTGCCAGCACAAAGCGCTGATTCTCCGCCGCGCGGCTGATCAGGTGGCTGCGCCAGATTGGGGCGTCGTCGGCGTTCCCAACGGCGTTGGTCAGGTACACCAGCACCTCCGCGCCCTGTTGCGCCAACACGCGCCACTGTTCCGGGT
This sequence comes from uncultured Anaerolineae bacterium, assembly GCA_965554365.1. Classification (GTDB taxonomy): domain Bacteria; phylum Chloroflexota; class Anaerolineae; order Aggregatilineales; family Aggregatilineaceae; genus CAYRNY01. The sequence continues at coordinate 944 of CBEVZO010000987.1, read as the reverse complement.
AGCGAATCTCACGGCAAAGCTGCATCCCCACGCACACTGTGCGCTCCGGCAGGGTCACGTCAAAGACTGGCAGTGTTGCGCCCGCCGTGAAATGTCCGCGCTCCGCCGTCGCCAGATTCACTTTGTGGTAGACAAATTCCGCGCCGCCAGGTCCGTAGTACAGGCCCGCATTGAACCACTGATTTGCCTCTGGCAAGCAGGAGCCGAAGAATAGATGAATGCGCCGCGCATCGACTTCCGCGCGCAAGTAGGCGAGGCTGTCGGACAACTGTGCGTGATCGATCTGCGTCAGAAATGCCGGATTCTCGTCATAACCGGAAAGCGCGCCTTCCGGTAGTACCACCAGATCGTGCGGTTGGGCGTGATCCAGCAGGGCGGTGATCGCGGCGCAATTAGCCTGAATGTCGAGTGTGATCGGAAATTGGGCGACGAGGGCGGTGAGATATCGGGAATGAGTGGTCATAGGTTATCCGTATCGCATAATCGTATGTGTAGCGTCAACTATACCCCGCGTAATCAGCCACGCACAATATGCAACTTTTTGGTTTTGATCCGCGTTGATCTGCGTTCATCCGCGTTCTATGCCGTGCAACTTCCCCTCTCCGGCTTGACGGGAGAGGGGGCCGGGGGTGAGGTAAACTGGCACGTCGCCGTGCCCCGCTACATAATCAGCATATGCCCACTCGCCAGTCACAGGGTGAGGACCCCCTCATGCGCAAAACTCTGTTGCTGCTCACCGTCTGTGTCGTGATCAACTTCTGGGCGGCGGCGTTGTATTAAATGGAACACAGATGAACGCAGATCAACGCGGATCAAAACCAAAAAACGTGATGACCTGGGCCGACGCTGCCCAACGCCTCGACCATACCCGTGTACCCGCGTTCTGTGTCGGCAGGCCCTTGCGGGGGTAAGATTGACTGGGGCTGGATTCAGCATATTTACAG
>CBEVZO010000986.1:0-1731 GCA_965554365.1 uncultured Anaerolineae bacterium | reverse complement strand
GTATGGGGGTCCATGTGAACGTCGGGGTAATAGATGCCGTCGGGGTAGCACTGGGCAGCGACGTAGGTGTATGGGGCAGCGTGGGCTTCGGGGTGAGTGTCGCTGTCGCGGTAGGCGTATACGTTACCGTAGGACTCGGCGTACTCGTCGCAGTGTTGGTGGGTGTAAATGTGTCGGTAGGCATCGCAGTGTCAGTAGGCGTGAATGTTGCGGTCGCCTCCGGCGTAGATGTGGCCGTTGCCGTAGATGTGGGCGTTGACGTGGGTGTAGTGAGTACACTTACTCCGACAACGGTGGCAGTCGGAGAAGCTGTGTCGTCATCTACTACAGGTGTTTCTGTCTCAGTCGCGACATCAACTACAACGGCGGCCTCCGTCGTGGGAGCAACAGAGTCATCCTCATCATCACCATCATCCCCCCCAGCCCCGATGAGGACGAAGACCAAGATAAGCACAGCCACTATAGCTAGCACGATTGCTGCGCCCCACACACTCGTTCGCGGGATCTGTGCCTTGGGCTTCTGCCCGACACGTAGCACAATTGCTGTCACGTTATCATGTGCGCCGCGTTTGCGCGCCAACTCGATCAGTCGTCGTGTCGCTTGCTCAGCAGGGTACTGCTCAACGATCCGCAGCATCTCATGCGACTCAACCAGGTCCCATAACCCATCCGAACACATCAGGAACACGTCGTCGATTTGCACTTGCGCACGGCGGTACACGGCTTCGAGCGGCGTGGGCTGCCCGATAAACGCGGTAACATTCACGTTACGTGCCTCGCGCGCCTGTTCCTCAGAGATAACGCCCGCATCGATCTGGTGTTGCAACACACTTTGATCGTGGCTCAACTGCTCAATGAAGCCTTTGCGGATGCGGTACACGCGTGCGTCGCCCACATTGAAGATCAACGCCTCGCCATCCGGCAACAGCACCACCCCGGACGCTGTTGAGCCAATCCGCGTGAGATTAAGCTGCTGCGCCCTATCACGCACCGCCTGGTTTGCGGCATCCAGCGCCGTCTTGAGAATGCCCATGGGCGTAATGACAGGCGTCAATGCAGTGTCGTAGTACGTGTTCAGCATCGTATTGACAGCGGTTTCGCTCGCGGCGTCACCGCCTCCCATCCCGCCCATGCCATCCGCAACGATGAACAGCGCACCATGTTGAGCTTGCGCTGACCCTGACTCTGGAATACGAAAAGCGCAAAAGTCTTCATTACGTTTGCGTTTCAAGCCAACGTCAGTTTGTGCCGCAACATCGAGGATTCCCAGGTGCTCGGCCATGTAACTACCCTCCTGCGCCGCAGCAAGCTTGAGGTCCATACAAGCTCGGCACGGCATGGTAAACAAGACAATGCCTACAGAATTTAGCGCAAAGGACCAAAATCTTTAGGCTTTGGGTGAATGCGCTATAACTAACCTCAGGTATGTTCACTTTGTACGTTCCCCTGTGCAGTGCTACGCTGTCATTGATGCGTTAACCGGGCGCTAATTCCGGTTTGCCGTTGGGGGCCAGCGGCACAACGCGGGTGGAGCGACAGTAAGACAATACAATCACGGATCGCAAGTTGCAATGAAAACCGAAGCTAAAGCCTGAGGGCTTTGGTAGCTCACGGTGCTGCATGGGAGCAGACACTCGCCTGCCCCCTGTGATCCAGTTAGTTTACCTCCCCCCCCGGCCCCCTCTCCACGCGGTGGAGAGGGGGAGTCAGGTTGTGGGTTAAGTCCCTCTC
>CBEVZO010000985.1:0-1732 GCA_965554365.1 uncultured Anaerolineae bacterium | reverse complement strand
ATACCCCATATGCCCCCAAATCCGAATGCACACACGCTCATGCGGTGTACACACGCGTTACCGCACCCCAAATCCTCCCACCGAATCTACAAAAATCTACCAATACATACCTCACTTTCTCTTAGCCATTGAATGAGAGAAAACATCAACATATAATGAAACAAAGCTTGGTGATACAATGCACAAGACTCAAATGCAGTAGCCACTGCGTATGACGTTTGATCTCGATTATCCGTTTACTACAACGCTACAGGAGCAAACCATATGATCAAGAGATTTTTGCTTATTGGTGCCTGTCTCCTGCTCGTCGCCCTGGTCATCGGTTTCATGATGGATGACTCTGCACCAGTCGACGCTCAGGACGATCCAATTCCGCAGTTCGTGGGAACTGACACCTGTGCGGGTTGCCACGCCACCGAAGCAGCACAACAAGCCCTGCACGGGCACAGTTATAAGCTGAACGCCGTTGTGGATGGGCAACCCCCAGTCTATCCGTTTAGTGTCGTTCCCAACCCGCCAGAAGGCTATACCTGGGATGACATCAGCTTCGTGATCGGGGGCTTTGCATGGAAAGCGCGTTTCATCGATCTGAACGGCTACATCATCACGGGCGCTGAAGACGCCACCACACAGTACAATTTCCCGTTGATCGACGACCGCACCGGCGAAGTAGTTGCCGAAGAGGGTTGGGTAGGCTATCATGCGGGCGAAGAAGACAAGCCCTACGACTGCGGTAGCTGCCATACGACCGCCTACAACCACGATGCCAGCACGAATATGTACGACATGCCTGGTCTGATCGGGCAGTGGACCGAAGAAGGCGTTCAGTGCGAAGAATGTCACGGCGCGGGCAGCCTGCACGCGCAGGAACCCATCCGCGTAGACATGACCCTGGATCGCGCTGCCGAAGCCTGTGGGCGCTGCCACTATCGCGGCGACGAGGGTGTGGTTGAATCCAGCGGCGGATTCATCAAGCACCACGAGCAATACGAAGAAATCGCCACCGCGCCGCACGCAGCGATGGAATGCATCGACTGCCACAACCCGCATCAGAGCGCGGTTTACGCTGACGAAGAATTCAACCCGAACCAGGGTATGCGCGTGGAATGCACGAGCTGCCACTTCGATCAGCCGAGTACCGTAAGTCATATGGATAACGGCGTGACCTGCGTGGACTGCCACATGCCACCGATGACAGCCAGCGGCAATCGCAACACCGATCTGCTATGGGGGGACGTGAAGACCCATCTCTATCAGATCAACACGGACCCGACCGCGCCGCAGTTCAATGAAGACGGCAGTGCAGTAATGCCGTATATCACAGTGCAATATGCCTGCACGCGCTGCCATGCCGAAATGCCGGTCGAGGCGATGAGCGCCATCGCGACAGGCTACCACGACCACTAGATCAACACAACGCACACAATGTGAACGCTTGTGTAATGTTAAGCGCCCGGCAGGCCACCGGGCGCTTTTTCATTCCGTACTCAGGTGCAGCGCGTTCGACACAGCTTGCTCACGCCGCCGGAGGCCCCAAACACAACGATCCGCGTTCTAAATTCCACCGCGCACGTCGCAATGATCACCGCAGACGTTCTGAATATCACCACGCGCGCCCCTGTACCACCGGCTTTCGGCCCTCCCGCACGTCCCAAAACTGCCGCTTTCCCACGACTTTCACCCCTAGTACTACAGCCGCACTTGTGATGGTAGAATGAAAGCTCGCGTCAAA
>CBEVZO010000984.1:0-1732 GCA_965554365.1 uncultured Anaerolineae bacterium | reverse complement strand
GTGTTGAGTCTATTAAATTATAGAAAGTTAATGAACAATAGTCAAGCAATGCCCACATTTTTTTATTTTTTATCATGGTAATCTGCTCATAGCAGGATGCGCGGCGCGGAATGTGCTGAAACGAAATAGGAGCATAGTGCAATAGTGCGCTACGCTCTCACAAAGAACCAAACTCCTGCTTCACACCTTGGCTGCTTGTTTGCCCTCAACCCGTGCCAGAAACGGGAAAACCATGGAAACGAACGGGGTCTGCACTTAGCCGAGAGTCACGTTATACACGCATGCATCATCGCCCGCCTGACGGTTGGGAGATTCTGCGCGTTCTACGGTGAACTGTGACTCATCAGGCACGAAGCACTTGATGACGCCGTACACAATGCCGTAATCGAAGTCGCTAGGGTAGGGATTTTCACAGGTCACCCGAATGAGGGAGTCGCTGATGCGCTCCGCCCGGTAGGAGCCAATCGCTCCGTTGCGGTGGTTCATCTGGTACGCGACATCAATGCTGTTGAGCGCGGCCTCAATGCTGTCAATGCCTTCCGGCCAATCCGCGTTTTCGGGAATGCGCATCCCAATACTGACCAGGCCCAATGTTCCCAATGCAGGCAGGTGTGAAATGTTCTTGAGGACGTCCAACCAGGCTTGTTGTGGATACCAGTGATCGGTGGACACGTCGGTTATACCATGACGTTCAAGAATAGGAGTGACATCAATGTCAACCCCGGCCAACGTCGCGAGCAGTGCTGCACCCTTGACTTCTACTTGCGGATCAAAAGCAACGAATTCTACCATGGTAGGGACTCCGTCATACTAGATGAGAGGTTAATCTTATTAAATCATATAAAGACCTTAACATAAATTAGAGAAATTAACGAATTGTGTAATGGTTAACAAGAGGCTTGACGCGCCAGCATTCTATTCTTACACGTATTCAAGCCGGAAATTGGACTTGCAGGCAACGTTGTGCGATTTTTTCGAGTCAACCATCAGCCTGACCACTACAGAAATTAACGAATTGTGTTTATTTTTCGTATGAAGTGATTTAGAGCAACGCGCCGAGCAGCCCCGCCCCCGCGCCGAGCAGCACGAGATACGCCGAGTTCAGCTTATAACGCAGCAACAGTCCCAACGCGATCCCGCCGAGCAGCAGCGTGTAGGCATCCACGAACGCGGCGTGCGCCAGATTCCAGGTGACGGCAGCCATCAGGCCCAACGCGGCGACGTTTACGCCGTCCAGCAAGCCGCTGGCCCACGCAGAGTTGCGGATGCGGGGAATCAGTGGGTGGCTGAGGCCGACGATCACAAACGCGGGCAGGTAAAACGCCGCCGTGCCAAGCAGCGCACCGGGCACACCCGCCAACAGGTAGCCGATAAACGTGGTGCTGGTGGAGAGCGGGCCGGGCGTCATCTGTCCGAAAGCAATCGCATCGATCAACTGCTGCTCGGTCAGCCAACCATGCCGCTCGACAATCTCCGCCTGGAAAAGCGCGAACAGCACATAGCCAGTGCCGTACAACAGCGCGCCGATCTTGAAGAACACCCAGAATAGCATGTACAGACTTACGCTGGCGATAGGTGGACTCGCTGCGCTTGCCGCACCGAAACGGGCGACTATATCAACCGAAAACGCCGCGTAGGGGCGCAACCGACCCTGGTCGGCCTCTGCCGCGCCCAGGAACACGAACGCGGACCAGCCTATCCCGCGCTGCTGTGCCATCTGCGCCAGCATCAC
>CBEVZO010000983.1:0-1740 GCA_965554365.1 uncultured Anaerolineae bacterium | reverse complement strand
GCCCGCGTCCAATCGAATGCCCACTCGCTGAACAAAGGCAATGAATTCGAGGGGTGCGCGGCGATCATTTCGCTGGTGAATCCCAGCCCGGTGTTGATCGGCTTCATTTCCAGCAATTCAAAACCGCTGTGAACAAATGGCAGTCCCGGAAACAACACGGTCATGATCAACGCATAATGCACATATTCCAGCGCAAAAGGACGGCTCGCCGCACGCGGTGTGTTGTGTGACTCCGGCGTAGCGAAGAACGGCAGCGGAAGCTGCGTCTCTGCCATCCACTGACAGAACTCGCGCAGTTTGTCGGGCACGTGGAGATCAAACACCAGATAGCCTAGCACCGCGTTATAACCTTCATCCACGCTCTGCTGCGTGAGCATGAAATTCTCGTCCCAAAACGCAAAATCAGGGTTGATCGTGCGCGCCGCCTCAACTACCCGGCGTTTTAGCGGCATGGGCAGCGCGTGCCCCATGTCGATCATCACCCCGTCGATGCCAAATGTGCGCTGGTAGTGCGGGATCACCCCGACGATCATATCCCACAGATCGCTTACAGCGTGTTCAGGCTGCGCCAGACGCTCATCGTACATACGCAACGTGTTGTAAGCAATATAGTTGAAATCAGGGTGATCATACAACCGCAGATAGGTGACATCGGTCCAGGGCGGCTGATTATCATCCGGGGGCCAGTCAGAGAATGCGCCAGGAACCCGCACGCGCGTACCATCGTCCAACACACCAACCCAGCGCCCAGCTTCCATATATACCTGATCCGGGCGCGGTGGCGGCGTGAACATCGCCCGATACGACTCCGGCGGCGGAATCAGCGCCGAGAAATCTCCCTGATCGACCATACCTTTGAGCATTCCCAGGTCGCCGGGTTGGAAAATCGGGCTGCCATACGCATCAGGATCGTGACTGCCCTGTGTGCGATCCGGCACAGCTTCGCGAATCCAGTAGAACCATTCGGGATGTTCACCAATCCAATCACCATCTTTGGACGACGTGCGCAGCACAAATTCCATCACCACGCGCATCCCCAAATGATGTGCCGCCTCGACAAACCCGGCGAACAGCGTATCCACATCCAGATCAAGCGCCGGTTCGTTGAGGTTCTCATCCAGCCGGTACGGATTGCGAATCCCATACGGCGAACCGAGCGTACCCTTTTTGCCGTCCTGACCCACCGTCGTGATGGGCAGCAGATACACGGTATTGATGCCCAAATTCTGAATGTACGGCAACAACGCGATGCTTTTCAACAGCGTGCCGGTTTCGCGCCAGCCATCCGGCAGCGGATCAACCGAGAGGTGATCCCCATCGTCATGCGCGTGGTCGTAGGCGGTGGTGACACGCGGAAACAGGTTATAGATGATCGATTGACGCGTCCATGCGCCGCCACTGTTTCCACCAAACAGTGGCACTTGTGGCGCGCCCAGAATCCCCATTAGCTTATCCGCATAAAACTGGTAAGGATTCACCGACAATGCAGCGGCGGTTTCATGATCGGCCCACAGCCCTGGCACATAATAGGGTGTGGCGAGATCACGTTGGCTTTGATGTAAGGTAGCGATGATATGTTGCAGTGCAGACATGAAAGATCGTACTCCTGGATGACACGAAACAGCCCGGCACGCGCCGGGTGCAAGACACACAAAAAGGGAGGGGCAAGCCTCCCTCAAATCACAGGTAAGGCTAATCCGTGTTTAAAAATCTTCTGAAGCCGATTAGAATAGCAGAACT
>CBEVZO010000982.1:0-1741 GCA_965554365.1 uncultured Anaerolineae bacterium | reverse complement strand
GTGGCAGGAAACGCTGCCGGATGTCATCGCGATTGTGCAGGCGGTGCAGGCGATGGTCGCGGCGGAGTAAGCTACCCCCTTAAAACAAGAATGGGACGCAGATACACGCGGATACACGCAGATCAAAAAACGATCCGTGCGCATCTGTTCATCCGTGTCCTATTTGTTTTTCCCCAAAAGCGTTTATATCACCGTGCGGCGATCAGCCCCTTGTAATAGGCCAGTAAATCGCGATCCTGCGCAGCACCCCAGGGCATTGGCTCGCGGCTCACTTCCAGGCCAAAACCATCATCCTTACTGACACGCTGGTTCAGCCCGACCTCTGTGCCGTAGTAGATGATCGGCGGGCCGGGCAGCCGCATCTGGAACGCCGCCGCACGACGGAGCGCCTGTTTATCGCCCTGCGCCGCGTACAGGAAGCGGTCCATGTCGTGATTGTCGATGAACGTGGGCCGGATAAACGCGCCTTGATCGGCGAAATACGCTGCGTGACGCTCCAAGAAGCGTTCGAGGTCCGCCTCGCTCAGCACACCATACGCGAACGTCTTGCGGATCGCCTCGCCGATGTGGAAATCGAGACTGCCATCCAGCCGCCCGATGTAGGGCAGCAGCGCGGATGGTTGATCCACGATCTCGCCAAAACAGAACGCGTCCGCTTTTTCAGCACGACAACCCGCGCGGAAGTCCGCCCAAAAATCCGGGCCAGGGCCGTTAGCGTAGTCCAGCCGGTAGCCGTCCACACCAAATTCGCGTATCCAGTAGCGCGCGTTATCGATCAGCCACGCACGCGCTGCCGGGTACGCCACGTTGATGTCCGGCATAGTCGGCACGCCGAAAAACGACCGGTAGCCCAACTCGGAGTCGTCAAACGTGAACCACGCGCGATACGGGCTGTGGGGATCGGCGTGCGCCTCAACAAAGATCGGATGCTCGTTTGAGATGTGGTTACACACCATGTCCAGCAGCACCCGCACACCGCGCGCGTGCGCCGCCTCGACCACCGCATGCAACGCTTCATCGCCACCGAAACGCGCCGCCGTCTTGCGGTAATCGACCACGTCGTAGCCATGATGCGACGGACTCTCCCACGTCGGGCTGAGCCAGATGCACGTCGCGCCGAGATCGGCGATATAGTCCAGCTTATCGCGCACACCCCACAGCGTGCCGCCATAAAAGTCGCTGAGGCTCTGCGCCGGTTGCCACGCCTTACCATCTCCGGGATAAAAGCGGTCCACAAACACCTGGTAGATCACCGCATCGCGTGCCCAGTCAGGTGGCTGAAACGTGTCCACATGGTAGCTAAACGTCATGCCCTGCGGATCACCGGCTGGTATTTCCGGCACCCCCTGGCCCTGGAAGAACGCCGCTGCTGCTTTCTCAGCGATTTTGTTCACGTCCGGCCAATCGCCAAAGACCTCTGGCTGATCACCGCTCCATGCGCCGATGCGATAGCGCACCACTGTGCCGTCCGATTGCGCGGGGATCACGCCTTCCCAGCGCGTGACATAGCCCCACGCCACCGCATCCCAGACCGTTGCGACCTGCGTCAGCATGACCACCTGCCCATTAGTCGCCACGCCGCACGATCCGGTGGGCCACGAGCCATCGGTGGTGGTGTAGCACGCGACATGCTCGGCGGTCAGGTCTGTGCCTAACTGTACCGTGAGTGTGACCGGTTGATCCGGTGCGGGATCGCGCGGGGATATCTCATATCCATGCTGCACGCCGCGTCGGGCTGTCC
>CBEVZO010000981.1:0-1742 GCA_965554365.1 uncultured Anaerolineae bacterium | reverse complement strand
ACCTCAAGCGCGGACTGTGGCGCGGACAGATCAACTATCAGATGCGCGAGGCTGTTTGCGGGCGCATAATCGCGCAGCACCGCCTCTAGCACGCCAACCTGCGCTAACACACGGTCCCGCTGGCGGCGCAACTGTGCCCAGTCCGGGCAGGGATTCCATACTGCGGCGTCTGTCAGATCGATTTCCAACGGACCGATGTGCAGCCGAACATCATGCACACGTACCGCATCAGTAGGAGTGATATGCTGCGTAAAATTCACGGGCGGCACGACCACGTTAAATGGCCCATTGCCAATGTCCGGCGCTACGACGGCGATTACCATGTCATCAGCAGCAATCAGATTGCACGCACGTGGGAATACATGCAGCACCCGGACACGGTGCGCAGTGTGCAACCATGTCCGGGCGAAAAGCGTTAACGATTGGGCTGTGAGCCGCTGCATGTCAGTGCATTAGGCCCGGTCTTCCAGCGCGAGAAATACCTTCTCCGCCGTGATGGGCAGTTCCAAAATTCGCACGCCGATAGCGTCCGTTACCGCGTTCGCAATCGCCGGGGCGGTCGGAACCATCGAGTGTTCGCCGATACCCCGCGCGCCCCAGGGACCATCGTCTTGCGGCACTTCGATGATGATCGGGATGATCTCGAGGGGGATATCAACAGAGGTCGCGATGCGGTAATCCACAAAACTGTCATTAGCAAGCCTGCCGTTTTGCAGTTGGAAGCCCTCGAACAGCGCGGTACTCGCGCCCTGGACCGCGCCGCCCTCGATTTGCGCGCGGACCTGATCAGGATTGATCGCCTTGCCTACATCAAACGCCGCCGCGATGCGCAAGATCGTGATCCGGCCTGTGAGCAGGTCCACTTCCAGATCAACCGCCTGACAGCCGGTAGTGTAGTGGACCACCGAGCGCGGTCCCTGCCCGGTTTCGGGATCAAGTCCCGTCACATAGCTGGGCATAAAGTTGCCGTGCCCGATGATCGGCCCGCCGCGCCAGCCCTGATCGTTCGGCTTGGGCAGCCCATAAACGACCATATTCTTGAGCGGCATCGATTCTTCGGAGCGATACGAGATCACCATACCGTCCTTGATATCGAGGTGTTCCACGTCCTCGCCCCAGTGTTCCGCTGCGAGTTCAAGCACCTGCTGCCGCGCATCCTGCGCCGCCGCCACGACCGCATTGCCCATCGACCATGTTAAGCGACTGGCAACGGTCTGCCATTCATATGGGCTGTACTGCGTATCGATCGGACCTTCCACGCGCACCCACTCATACGGTACGCCGAGCGTCGCTGCTGCCATCTGCGCCGCGACTGTGAACGTGCCCTGCCCGATCTCCTGCCCACCGACGCTGACCGTCACGGTCGCATCTTCGTTGAACCGCACCGAGGCCGACGATCCGGCATTGGGCGGCATCGCAGGCGCTTTCCACATGATCGCCATGCCCTTACCACGTCGTTTGTGCGGGGCGCTGGCGGGTTCGTCCTGGCCCCAGTTGATCGCTTCTGCCGCCCGCGTGATACATTCGGGCAACCCCACCGCGTGCATAGTGGAGCCAGTCGCGATAACAGAGCCTTCGCGGATGCAGTTTTTCAGGCGGAACTCGGCCTTGTCCATGCCAATTTCCTCGGCGAGCAGGTCCATGATCTGCTCAATGCCCCAGTGGATTTCGGGCATCCCAAACCCGCGAAACGCGCCGCCGACCGGGTGATTGGTATACACGCAGTATGAGTCCGCGCGCAC
>CBEVZO010000980.1:0-1742 GCA_965554365.1 uncultured Anaerolineae bacterium | reverse complement strand
ATGTAAATGGCGGTTCCAGCAGCGCCACAAACGAATCGAAGCAGGCGTCGGGGTTGGCGTCAAGATCGTTGGGACGGAACGCGACGGGCACGGCAGCTCCGCGTGTGCCATCCGGCGACATATTGACGAAGGGCACAATGGCGGGATCATCGTCACCCAGCAGCGTCGATTCGCCGGTGAGCGGATCAAAGACCTGAAACTCCGGTTCGTCTGCGGTCAACCACCAGATCAGCTTTGAGTCAGGGGTCCACACGGAGCCGAAGAAGGCTTGGCTGGTGGCAGCGACATTATGTGTGGCGGACCCATCGACGGCGAGCACCTGCATCCGGGCAGTGAGCTGGCCGGTGAAGGTGACTAACCAGTTGCCATCCGGCGATAGGTTAAACCCGTTAGGATTTGAGGCGCGGTTGGGTACGATAATGATCGTTTCGTGTGCCAAGTCCAGCACCCCGAAGTCCGGGAACAGGCTGAACGACGCGTGCGTGCCGGTGGCGTTGAAGAAGGCCGGGCTGTAGGCGTGCGATGTCTCGAAGATGGTCGATTCGCCAGTCGCAAGATCGTATAGCTCGAAGGTTGCGCCGCGCAGCAGGAGTAAGCGTCCGGTGAGAGGGGCGGCGGTGCGTGCGCCATCATCAGCGGTATCTGTGGCGGGAACCGGCGTGGCGGTGGGATCGGGCCTGCCGCCAGCAGCTTGCAGATCAATGCCTTGTTCTTCTTCGCCGCTGCCACATGCCGCCAGGATGACGGTCAACATTAGCAGTCCGATGATCAACAGGTATTTTCGATTCATGGTGTAGAGGCGTGCATCGATTAGCGCCACAGAGCCCCATCTCCTTTCATGTCACGGGTGGGAGATTCACAATAGTATAGGCAGGTATGGGGCAAAAGTTATCAGAATCGCGTTAATCCGTCCAGCGCCGAGAGATTTGCGCTATAATCTCTCTGTTGTGAATCATATGCCGCGCTGCGCATGGTCGGGTGTTCTGAGTCCTGCGCGCGGCGCGTGGAAAACGAGAGGTGTTTTTGTGAGTGAACAGCAGTTACACGACGAGGTCATGGCGGCGCTCGGCACGGTGATCGAGCCAGAGCTTCATAAAGACCTGGTTACACTGAACATGGTACGCGATGTGACGGTTGAAGACGGAGTGGCGCATTTCACGATTGTGCTGACCACGCCCGCGTGCCCGTTAAAAGACGTGATGTATCAGGCGTCGAAAGAGGCAGTGACCAAAGTAGACGGTATCACTGATATCGATATTAAGTGGGACTCGAAAGTGCCCACCGACAGCCGCATTTTCGGGCGCATCAAGATGCCGATCCGCAGCATTATCGCGGTGAGCAGCGGCAAGGGCGGCGTAGGCAAAAGCACCGTCGCGACGAATCTCGCGGTCGTGCTGGCGCAGGCTGGCACGCGCGTCGGGTTGATGGATGCGGACATTCTTGGCCCGAACATTCCCAAGATGGTCGGGTTGGACTTCTCGCAGCCGACGCTCACACCCGACAAGAAGCTGATCCCTTTTGAGGTCTTCGGGCTGAAGGTGATGAGCATGGGCTTTCTGGTCGATCCGAACCAGGCGATGATCTGGCGCGGGCCGATGCTGCACGGCGCGATCCGGCAGTTCTTTGAGGATGTGGCGTGGGGTGAATTGGACTATATGGTGGTGGACTTGCCGCCCGGCACAGGCGACGCGCAACTCAGCCTGGCGCAGTCCGTGCCGCTGACCGGCACAGTGATCGTCACG
>CBEVZO010000979.1:0-1747 GCA_965554365.1 uncultured Anaerolineae bacterium | reverse complement strand
AATGGATCAGTATATTTCAATGCCCTGCGCGTACTCAAGCCGAATGGCAATTTCATCGTGGCGGAGATGTACCGCGATTATCAGACCGGGCCGCACCAGACACATGTGACGATGCATCACTGGTGGGCGAACGTTGATGCTGCGCTGGGCATCACGCACAACGAAACCCACACGCGCGACGAGTTGATCACCATGCTCAACGGGTTGGGGCTGGCGGAACTGGCGTTTCTGGACGTGAATTTTGCGGCTGACGGCGACCCGTTTGATCCCGACCAGTTGGCGGTGCTGTTGGGGCGGATCGATTACTATCTCCAACGGACCGCTGAACTGCCAAACTATGCGGAGTTTGAGGCGCGGGCCGCTGATCTGCGCACGCAGCTAACCGAGGTTGGGTTCCGTTCCGCGACAGTGCTAGTCGCTATCGGGCGTAAGTGAGGAATAAGTGTGTAGCTATCGCTTCACATGGTGATATATTACAATTGCGTGGCGTCTATTTGCTGCCAACTTTCTTACACGGGCGCTCCCGAATCGTGATGTGTAAGGAGATTGGCAGATGACCAAGCGTGTAACATCTCTGTTGCGTGTGATCCTCATCAGCGTGCTTGTGTGTGGTTTAATGCCGTGTGGCAGTGCGGTGGCACAAACTGCTCCGCCGAACACCCTCGATCTCGGCGTCATTATTGCTCGCTTGAGCCATCAGGCCAGCTACCGAGTTGCTATGGACCTTGAGCCGGTGGAATTCAACATGACGGTGATTCGCGTCCCCGACGGCGTATACCTGGAACAAATCAAACCGCGGCACATCCATTATGCACAGATCGGTGCGCGGAGTTGGATGGGACTTGGTACAGAAACTGGGCCGCAGTGGGTTCCCAATGATAATGATGATGCTAGCCTAGCTGAATCAAGAGATGAGAGTAAATCAATCCTGCAGGCGATGGTTAATGGAGGATTCGCCATGTTGCGCCTGATCTTCAGCGCTGGTCAGGAAGCCATACTTGTGCGAACGGATCATAGTGTGATGGGCGTACCGTGTCATGAGTACACATGGACGACAACAGATGAAGCAAACGGCGTCGTGTGCCTGGATACCGAACAACAGTTACCGGTACAGGCCATAATCACCGGGCCTGATTTCACCTACACGATGACCTTCAGCCGCTATAATGATCCGGCTAATGCGTTTCAGCCGCCACTGCAAGAAGCACCCAACACCCTCTACATGACAGATACCTGGATGGCACTCAATAGCCTGTCCAGTTACCAGTGGACGCTTGCCGAAGAAGGAATTACCGCATCGGGTTCCATAGTGGACACAGTGCAACAGGGTATCTACATTCAGGAGAACCTAACCTGGGAAACATACATGTGGTCAGACGGCGATACTGCTCATCCACCGAATAGCGGCGTGCTAGAACAACAAAAGACACGCTGGATGATGAGCCAAGAGGATGGTTCCTGGCAACAGATACCCCCGTTTTTGAACACCCCTGACACGGATGATTTGTTTGAGTTTTTCGTTCCGCACCGTTTGTGGCGCGAAACTTACGCAGTTGTGTCGGACACGCCATTGACGCGGGTCGAAAACGGCAGACGACAGGTGGGCAATGCCGAGTGTGATGACTATCAAGTTGACCTGAATTATGCACCGGACGATGAAGGCCCGGAAGGGACCATGAGCCTGCTTATTTGCATCACCCCGGATAGTGGTGTGCCGCTATACCTTGAAAGGTATGCGGAAAGAGGG
>CBEVZO010000978.1:0-1747 GCA_965554365.1 uncultured Anaerolineae bacterium | reverse complement strand
TCAATCTGGATGTGAGCGAAACGCGCCCGATCTTTGCGGCGTTGGAACGTATGATCCGCCAACCAGGATTCGCGCAGCGTGCCGAAGCGTGGATGCTCGCCACGTATCGCGATCTGGTGCAGCGGCTTGGTGCGCCCACGATTGCGGAGCGCGCGCCGACCACGTAAGGTACACTGAGCATATCGACATTGGTGAGGGGTGAGTAGAGGGTAAACGACGATGAGGGCCGACTTTTTACTGGATTATGGGGTGTTATTGGTAGAGCAGCCGCAGCGCGTGTATTTGTTGGCGCGCATCACGGCGGACCCGCCGGACGATGATGCACAGCGTCCTCGGTTGAATCTGAGCGTGGTGCTGGACCGCAGTGGGTCGATGGGCGGGGACAAGATCGCGTATGTCAAGGAGGCCGCGCAGTATCTCGTGCAGCGATTGGGCGGTGAGGATACGCTCTCGGTGGTGAGCTACGATACACAGGTGACGGTGGACGTTCCGCCGCAGCCTGTACATCACAAGGATATGATCAATCAGCGCATCGCGCAGTTGTACGCGGGCAGCTCCACGAATCTGAGCGGGGGGTGGCTGCGGGGTTGTGAACTCGTGGCACAGCACCGCGTCGATGGGCAGGTCAACCGTGTGTTGCTACTCACGGATGGGTTGGCGAATGTGGGTATCTGCGACCATACGCAGCTTGCGGCGATGGCGCGCCAGAAACGGGCTGAGGGCGTCACCACAACGACGATGGGCGTGGGGATGGGGTTCAATGAGGATTTGCTTGTGCGCATGGCGAGCGAAGGCGGCGGCGGGTTCTATTTCATCGACAACCCCGATCAGGCTCCGCTGATCTTTGAGGAAGAACTGCGCGGACTGCTCAGCATGGTGGCGCAGAATCTCGTGATCACGATCATCCCGACCGGCGAGGTGACGATGGTGCGCCAGTTGAACCGCTATCCGGTGGACCACCCGTCCGGTGGGACCGCGTTCCAGTTGGGTGACATCTTCGCGGATGAGCAGAAAACGCTGGTGTTGGAACTGGCGATTCCCGCGCTGGAAGACCTCGGTGAGGTGGAGGTGGCGCGGCTGCGCTTTGACTACGATGAGTTGCACGACGATGCGGCGATCCATCGCACGATTGAACTGCCGGTTATGGTCAATACAGTGCAGGCTGCCGGGAGCGAAGCTCAGTTACGCGATCCCGAAGTGGTCAAGACTGTGCTGCTGCTCGAAGCGGCCCAGGCGCGCGACGACGCGGTGAAGCACGCGGATCAGGGCGATTTCAAGCAGGCGTCAGATGTGTTGAACCAAACGGCTCACAAGATGCAGAGCAGTGGCCTGGATGATGATGAAGTCCGCAAACAGCACGATATGTTGCGCGAGGAAGCCGTCGATATGGACCTGGGCGCGCAGCGGTACGATGCTTACGCGCGCAAGGCTTCCGCCACCAAGTCGTTTATTGGCAGTACACGAACGTTGTCTTCGGCGGGCATGGATAGTACACATACGTTGCACGCGCGCATGAAAAGTTCGCGCTTGGCGTTAGAGCGTCACGGTCCAGCCCCGGATGTGATTGCCTGGGACAACGAAAAACTCCCGATCCCTGATCGGCTGCGCATTGGGCGGCACGAAGATAACGATATCGTGATCGAAGAGGAGCATGTCTCCGGTTGCCATTGCGAGATCGCGCGCGTGGGTGAGGAAGTGCTGCTCTACGATAGCAGCAGCAACGGGACATTTGCGAATGGCGGGCATA
>CBEVZO010000977.1:0-1749 GCA_965554365.1 uncultured Anaerolineae bacterium | reverse complement strand
GATTTGTGGCCCCAAGAGGACGCAGCAGAACAGCGCCCCATGCGCATTAAATTTGGGCGGTTGCCGCGCAACACCAGTGCCTCAAAGACGGTGCAACGCCAGCGTTGCATTGGCTACATACACAATGGACCGTGAAACGGCCTATTCCTCGACAGCCGCTGTAGGCGGTGCATACATTCCGCAAGAGAAAAGGGCGTATGATCATGTAGAAACCAAGTCCCAGGGAGGATCATAGAGTTATTATGTCGCGTCTGATCACATTAATGCTCATGGTTTTGATGTTAGCTGCCGCTCTGCCGACCCACGCGCAGGATGGCGGAACGCGTACCGTCGTATTTGACGGGGTTGGCTTCACGTTTGACACCGCAGTGGGCACGCAGGTTCACATCCAGCAGGTTCCCGGCGACCCGCTCGACCGCGTAGGCCCCAGCGGACCGCAGCCTCCGTATACCGAGTTTTTGGTGTTGCGCGCAGGCGTAGAGACTGCCATTTTCTTTTCTGCGCCGCTGAGTGTGGTTGTGTATCGCACCGCCGATATGCTGCCCTACGCTCGATACTTATCAATCGCTGATGAAGTGACAGTACTGTTGGCCGAGCGTCCCGACCTGAGCGTGTATATGCAAAGCGGCAACGGTGACGGTCCCGCATTGCCTTTCCTGCCCACCTTTTCGTCAAGACAGATTCTCCGCTCCCAGGTACACTATCTGGACGACCCCGCGATCACGGGTATTGCGTATGTGGCAAAGTACTGCCAGGGCCCCTGCGCGTTTTTGAACAATAGCTTCGTCTATATGTTTCAAGGTTTCAGCGCGGATGGAGCGTACTATATCAGCATACGGGCGCAGTTGTACACGGACCTGTTCCCGCAGGAAACGCCCGCCGATTATTTGGATACGTTCCAGGACGAGCAGCAGGCCTACCGCGCGGCCAGTCAGGAGACGCTCAACGCCGCCACCCCTGGAGATTTCGCCCCGTCACTGGATGCACTGGACGCGGTGGCCGCAAGTTTCACGTTTGGATCGTAGCTGCAAGCGATTGAGCCGGCGCGTGGGGGCGGTGCGCCGGTCGTAGCGGCAGATGTGTAGAAGAACGGTCATGGTCAATGTCGCGTAGGGGCGCTGCTCTGCCGCGCCCGGTACGATTTGTGGCCCCAAGAGGACGCAGCAGAACAGCGCCCCATGCGCATTAAATTTGCTGCTTCTAACGGATTGAGTTGGTCGCATATACGCTTCCTCTAAACCGTTTCTCCATTGCACTGTGTTGATGGAAAGCAGACACCTGACTCCCCCTCTCCACCGCGTGGAGAGGGGGCTGGGGGGTGAGGTAAACTAACTTGATGCCTATGGGACGTGGCAGCGCAGTGCCTACTCAGCGTTCTCCACGCCGCGCCACCACTCCCCCACGCGCCACACGAACAGCACCACCACCGCCAACAGCGCCACGCCCAACAGCGTCCATTTGATCGCCGCCGCCACTGACGCGAGCAGCACCAGCACGCCGGACGGATTGAGCGGATCATCCAGCACGATCCAGTGCAGCGCGTTCTCGATCAAATCAAACAGCGCCGCGACAAACGGCAGCGCGAAAAACGTGTGTACCAGATACGGCGGCGGATCAGCGCGCCACGCGCGGAACTTGCGACTGCTCAACACGGCGATGGCGCTCGCGAGGGCGATGCTGTACACCGCCGGGAACAGACCGTCGATCCACAGATTCGCGCGGAAATCGTCGGTCACATCCGGTCCCCAT
>CBEVZO010000976.1:0-1751 GCA_965554365.1 uncultured Anaerolineae bacterium | reverse complement strand
GGTGTTGAATCACACGCCGCACGAGGTTCAGCCCATGGGCGAGGGATTCGAAACACGCGACCGTGACGAACCGGTGTTTGGCACGCGCGAACCGCTGACAGTCGGGGAATGGCTCGACAGCCTGGACGAAGTGCGCGCGACGCGTTCCGCCGATGCCACACCGGAACTCGGCGACACGCCGTTAGTGGTCTTGACCGCGCTCGACTATCCGCCCCCGCTGTGGCCGATGGATTTGCAAGAAGATTTGGCGACGCTCTCCTCCAACAGCACACACACTATCGTTGAGGACAGCGGACATTACATTCACAACAATCAGCCGGATATCTTTGTAGACGCGGTGCAGCAGGTCGTCGAAGCCGCCCGCGCTAACATGGAATAAGCGTAACCTGATTGCTCCATTTTATGTGCATTGCAGGTTGTTGCGCGCACCAAGTTTGTCTCACCCGCGATCCGTTTTCCAATCAAGCTGGAAAGCGAGAGGCGCTCGTGAGCGTGCGGCATACGCCCCCTTTCTCCCCGGTCTATACACTCGGATGGGGAAAGGGGGCCGGTTTTCAGGCAACCACGATATCCGTACGCCCTTGCTTGATCGTGTGCCTCACGCCCGAAACACGCGATAGCCGATATACACCACCAACCCGCCGGTGACGGTGACCGCCCCCAAAATCACGACGCCCGCCAGCAGCAGCGCGAGCGTGCGCGTCGTCGCGTTGATCCCGTCCACGCCGTCATCAGTGGCACTGTCGGGATCAGCCGGTGGCGCATCCACATCAACGTCCACCAACGGCGAGAGCGTCGCCTGCTGCGCAATCGCAGTCGGGATCGGGGCGGTGGTGGGGAATGTCGCGGGTGTCAGTGTCGGAACAGCGGTTGATGCAGCCGCTACCGGGGGCACGGTCGGCACAACCGCCGCAGCAGGCGCGGCCTGGATCACGATCTCCTGCCCCACGTAGATCGTCGAACTGCTCATGTTGTTCAGCACCATCAGCGTCTCAACCGGCACACCATACACACGCGAAATCGCCCACAACGTTTGACCCGGCTGCACGATATGCACCAACGCGCCGTCTGCACGCTCCTGCGGATCGTTTTCCACTGGCACGACGGTCGCCGGTGGTGGCGCGGGGTCGCCCTGATTGCCCGTATCTCCGGTCGTGCCCGTATTGCCGCCCGAACTCACCGCGATCAACGATGCATCATCCCAGAACACATCATTGAAGCGCATCCCGCGATCCGCTGAGTAAAATGTGAACACGGTGATCTGCCCGCCGCTGGCCGTCGCCTCGACGCTCAGCCCGCCGAAGCTGCCCCACGTCATCGGGCTGGCGAAGCTGCTCCACGCCACCCCGCTGGCATACGGATTCGTGCCGCCGTTAGGGTCAATGCCCACACGCACCCGCCCCCCGGACGCAGGATCGGACCACGTACTCGTTTCGTCGCGACACTGGTGTTCTGCATCGTCGCACGTCCAGATCAGCGCGTAGATCGAGAAGCGGTAGCGCGTGCCGGATGTGGCGCTGACCGTCTGATAACCGCCGCCGGTCGGTTGGCCGGAGTCCGTGCGCAGCCGCCACGAGTACGGCGCGGAGACGCGCAGCACGCCCAGACTCTCGTGGTTGCTGTCCTGAAAATTGCCCCACGCGTGCCAGCCGTCCGGCACACCGCCGCCGATGTTACCGCGCCCGGTGTATGCACCGTCAAAGCTCGCGTTTTGTAACAAGTTGCCCTGTGCCTGCACCGGCTGCTGCGCC
>CBEVZO010000975.1:0-1759 GCA_965554365.1 uncultured Anaerolineae bacterium | reverse complement strand
GGTGAATTCTTCCTCGCCCAAATCCAGCGCACAATGCCCCTGACTCTGGTTCGAGTCGGGCAGCTTGAATTCCGGTTTCAGCGGCCCGTTGGACCACACATCGCTGACCTGCGCGCTCCATAGGCGCATCGCTTCTTCGCACAATGTGCCACCGCTAAACAAGCCACGCAGATACTTTTGCCCTGGGGTAAGTTTAGCGGCGAGTTCGTCGGCCTGCACGCGCAGGGTGTGTTGCTGTGCGGTCAACTGTGTCTGGATTGCTGTCACACCCTCGCCGCGCACCAGCGCCGCAGCGGTCAATGCCGCTTCTTGCAGGGTGCGAGTCAGATAAACGTGTGGGGCAGGCGCAGGGGGCAGTTCGTCCGCACCCATGAAAATCACCACTGCCGGTTTGTTGCTAGCGGCGAGGCTGTCGAGCATCATCGCGCTGATCGCGGGTGAGGGCAGCTTCGAGATCGCGACCAATACCTCCGTCGCAGGATCAGCGTGCAGTGCTTCCGCCGCGTGCAGCATCATCAAACCGCCCACCGCGTCCGAGAGATCGCGCCCGCCGACACCAATGCCCTGCGTGATGCCCACACCTTGCCGCGCCAGCAGCGTACTGACTTCCTGCAAGCCGGTTCCCGCCGCCGAGATGATGCCCACCGGACCCGGCGGCACCACATTCGCAAAACCGAGCGCCGCGCCATTAATGATCGCCGTACCCGCGCCCGGTCCCATCAGCAGCAAACCGTGTGCCACCGCGTATTGCTTGAGCACAATTTCATCGTCCAGCGAGACATTGTCGCTAAAGAGCAGCACATGCAGTCCTTGCCGGAGCGCAGTCCATGCTTCAGCCGTCGCGTATGTGCCTGCGACTGAAATCACGACTAGATTCGCGTCCGAGTGGGTGCGTGCAGCACTGCGCAGCGTACGCGGGCGATGCGTATCACCGCTGGCGGCTGCGGGGCGTTGAGTGAGCAGTGTTTCGGCGGTGGCTAGCGCATCGTCCAACGCGGACTCGTCGCCCACGACCATCATAATCAAATCAGTGGGGCTGGCGGCCTGTGCCTCAGCGGAGAGAGAACTAAGTTGTTCCAGCAAACCTTTGTTTGCTTCCGTGCCCATCACCAACGCGGCGTCTTCGATGCCGGGCAGCGCGCGCACGTCGCGGGCAATGTTCATCAACGCGACCGAATCGAAGTATTGGCTGGCTTTGATTACATATCGAATACTCACGTAGCGGCTCCTGTGCCTGAAAAAAGGTATTATTGTTCCACCTGAGCGAAAATATTAGACCGTCGCTTTGACAAAGATGGAATCGCTATTTTAGTACAATTCGGCTTCTTCTGCCGAATCGTTGTATAACTCACTCAGCAGCAATGCGTGCGGCTTCAGGCTAGACTTGAGATGTTTTAACTACTATTGAGGCGCAAGGAATGGTTTCACATGCCCACCAAAAACTTATCGAACAGCACGGTTTTTTACCTGGAACACAAAGCCGAGTCGGTCGCCTATCCGCCGCTGGTGCTGATACACGGCGCCGGGGGATCGCACCACGACTGGCCGGAGGGCTTGCAGCAGTTACCCCACGCGCACGTCCTCACGCTCGATCTGCCGGGACACGGAGATTCGCCAGGGCCGGGCCACAAAGACACGCTGGAGTACGCGCAAATCGTGTGCCAACTGCTGAACGCGCTGCACATCGAGCGCGCGGTGATCGCGGGACACAGCATGGGCGGCGCGATTGCCCAACAGATCGCGGTCAACATACCGGGGC
>CBEVZO010000974.1:0-1759 GCA_965554365.1 uncultured Anaerolineae bacterium | reverse complement strand
CAGGCACAGCAACAAGCCCTAAAGGAGGATCGCGATCTCACTCCGTCAGCACGCCATGCGCGCGTGCCTGCTCATGCAAGCCTAACCGTTCGGCCATCGCCACATAGCCCGGCCATTCGTCCGCGTGCAACCCGTAGAACACCGTGTCGTGATAGTCGTTCTCGGCAAACCACTGGCGACGCAGGCAGCCCTCATACGTCCAACCACACTTCTCGACTGCCCGCCGTGCCCGCGCATTGCGGCCCGCTGTATACAAATACAGCCGCCGCAGGTCCAACTGCGCAAACGCGTAGTCACAGATCAGCAGCATTGCGTCGGAACCATAACCGCCACTCCAATACGCCGGATCGCCGATCCCCGCGCCGACCTCTGCGATACGATGCACCGGGTCGATGCGCATCAAACTATACGTGCCAATCCGCACACCGTCTTTGGTCTGCATCCCAAACTCAACGGTGTTAGGACGTGGGTTTTCCGCCTGTTCGCGGTCCTTACGTTCATGATGTGCTCGCGGACGCAGCAAATCCATGCCCCACCAGACGCCCATCGGTCCGTTCATCCAATCACAGAGCATCGCCTGGAACGGTTTATCCCAGGGTACAAGATCGAGCAATACACCTTCTAAACGCATCGTAGTCCCTATTCCTCTGTCAGCAGACCGCGCTCGCGTGCTTTCTCGCGCAATCCCAACCGTTCGACCATCACGTGATATCCCGGCCACTCGCTTTGCAGCAAGCCGTAGTACACAAAATCGTGATAACCGCCGTGCATATGCTCTTTCTGACGGCGACAACCCTCCAGCGTCCACCCACACTTCTCGATCTGCCGCTGCGCGCGATGGTTGCGCCCGGAGGTCAACAGCCACAGCCGGTGATAATCCAGCCACTCGAACGCATACTGCACGATCAGCAGCATCGCGTCGGAGCCATAACCTCCGCCCCAGTAGTCGGGATTGCCGATCCCCGCGCCGACCTCAGCGTGACGGTGGGCTTCGTTGATGTGCAGCAGGTTGAAGACCCCAATCGGTGTGCCATCCTTCACGCAAATGCCAAACTGCACCGTGCGGCGGCGCTCATGTTCTGGCTGCTCGCGCTGCTGCTCCACCCAACGCGCATGTCCCGCCTGCGCCATCAACCCGTCCATGCCCCACCATTCGCTCATCGGGCCGTTGATCCACGCCACGATGTGTTTCCCAAGCTCCGGGTCAAACGGCACTAAATCGACCAGCACGCCCTGTAACATAAGTCTATGCCCTCTCGTTGAGCCAGCATCTACACTACACCTTATACGCGTGGTTTTCGCAGCACGTTGTGCGGCACATTGCACCATACACACCGCGCGCCGCCCATTATAGCGGTGCAACCAGGGCAAAAACAATACCCGGTCACAGGCTTGCTGACCGGGTATTCAATGGCGCTATGTGTTTGCGGTGCGCGCGCTACTTAATCACGTTCAGTGGGATGACCGACTGCTGCATCATCAGCACCCTCACACGCGCCGCGATCTGCTGCGCGACGTGCTGGAACGCCTGCCCCGCATCCGAGTCGGGATCGTCCACCACGACCGGACGCCCCAGATCGCCACCTTCGCGCACACCCGCCATCAGCGGCACACGGCCCAGGAACGGTACGTTGCGCTCCGTTGACAGTTGCTCACCGCCGCCGGACCCGAACAGGTCGCCCGCCATGTTCTCGATCACGCCGATGATCGGCACTTCGAGCTTCTCGAACATCGCGATCCCGCGCCGCGCGTCGTCTAC
>CBEVZO010000973.1:0-1761 GCA_965554365.1 uncultured Anaerolineae bacterium | reverse complement strand
CACAGTTTGTCCGGCGGATGGCAGGGTATCGATCAACGCATACGCGACCTGTCCCAGATCGCCGATCCCGTAGGGGCCGGGCAGCGCGGTGGGGTGCAGCAAGATGCCGCTGGAACGCGGGAATAGGTTGGTCATAGGGCCTCCTTAGCCGGAAAAGCAGTTTAGAGTAAACAGTTTTTGTAGGGGCGTATGGCAATACACCCGGATCAATGGCGGGGATGTTTTACCCCTTACCGGTTATCGCCGCTGCCGGAGAGTTGACCGCGCGTTTTGCGGGACGCCAGCTTCGCGAGATTCTCGGCGGCGACTTCTTCCAGATCGAGGCCCAACTCCGCCGCGAGTTGCGCCACGTACCACAATACGTCGCCGAGTTCCTTCTTGATCGCGGCGACCTCGCCCGCGTCGAAGCGACCACCGTGATCGCGCAGGACTTTTTTCACTTTCTCCGCGACCTCGCCCGCCTCTCCCGCCAGGCCGAGCGTCGGATACACGAAATTCTGCCCCACGTCGGGATACTTAGCGGTGTCGCCCGCGCGCTGCTGGTATTCTTTGAAGGTGAGTGTCATGTATGCCTCGTTGTCGTTGACAGTTGTCTGTGTGATGTTCTGGTTTACCTCACCCCACGACCCCCTCTCCCGTCAAGCCGGAGAGGGGGAGAAATTCGCAACCTCACGCAGCATTTGCCCCTTCTCTGAGTGTGGAGAAGGGGCATGGGGGGACTCTACGCGCCTTCGTGCGCCGCCATCGCGAGCGCAATCGCGCCCATCACGCCCGCGTCATCGCCCAGGCCCGGCAGCACGATGTAATCGCTCAGATCGCTGTGCAGGCGCGGGTGATGCAGATAATCGTTGATCAGCGCCTTGACCTGCTCGCGGACCAGCGGCAGCACGCGCGGCTGGTGCATCACACTGCCGCCCAGAATGATCCCCTGCGGCGAGAGGATCATCGTGATCGCCTCGACCGCGTGCGCGATATAATGCGCCTCCAAATCCCACGCGGGATGATCTTCCGGCAAATCCTGACCCGGTGTGCCCCAGCGCGCCTCAATCGACGGCCCAGCCGCGAGTCCTTCCCAGCAGTTCGCGTGGAACGGGCACACGCCCCGGTCCAGCGGATCGTCGTCGCGCATGGGCAGCAAGATATGCCCCATCTCCGGGTGGATCAGCCCGTGCAGCATTGTTCCGCCGACCATGCCGCCGCCGCCGATGCCGGTCCCGATGGTGATGTAGACGAACGTATCCCACGCTTGCGCCGCGCCCCAACGCTGCTCGCCGAGCGCCGCACCGTTCACGTCCGTGTCAAAGGCCACCGGAATATCGGAAAACGCCGCTTTGATCGTCCCCAACACGTTCGCATAGGACCAGTTTGGTTTGGGTGTCGCGGTGATGTAGCCGTAATGCTCTGACGTGGGGTCGAGGTTCACCGGGCCGAACGACGCGATCCCGATGGCGGCGAGCTTTGCGCCCTGCTGCGTCTCAAATTGTTTGAACACGTCCGCTGCGTGGGTCACAGTGTCTTTTGGGTCTGCGGTGGGAAAACGCGCGCGCGCGATGATCTCACCGGTCTCTGTCGCGACAGCACACACAAACTTCGTCCCGCCGCCTTCAATCCCGCCAAATAGCATAATTTCCTCCTCCGTCTATTGTAGCAAGTTGCATGGAATATGTAAATCGGTTTACTATTAATGCTCGAAAATGGCGCAGCGCACGGGGCGATACGCCAGTCTGGATGATGTGTGATGTTCACCTCATCCCTAAATCC
>CBEVZO010000972.1:0-1765 GCA_965554365.1 uncultured Anaerolineae bacterium | reverse complement strand
CCTGATTTCTCCAGTCTACGACATTTTCTGTGTCCGAGAAACCGGGGGAAGATCACCGCATGTATTTCTCAAAGAGCATAAGCATACGCGAGATTCTAGGGGTGAGGTAAATTTGAAACAACAACCCGACACGAATGTTCCCCAATGACCGCCCCCTACTCGTTCCCATTCGGACGGTCAGGCATTCCCTGCGGATTGTTCAGCTTGTATCCGCGCCCGCGCACCGTGACCACAAAACGGGGCCGCGAGGGAGTCGGTTCCAGCTTGGCGCGCAGACGGCTGATCAGTTTTTCGATGCGCGCGTCGTCCACCTCGCCCAGATACTCCTGACCCCATACGGATTCCACGATCTGATACTTGTCGCAGATTTTGCCCACGCGCCCATACAACAACAGCAGCAAGCGATATTCGAGGTCCGTGAGCGCCTCGACGATCTGCCCATTAACCCAGACAGTTCCCGCGTCAGTGTCCACCCACACGCCGTCGGGCAACTCCTGGTGGATCAAGCCCTGCCGCCGCGCATAATGTGCAAAGAGGCGGCTGAACAGGCGTAGCTGCGTTTTCGCCTGGATCAGAATGCCGCGCGTGAGCAACGTGGTCCGCTGGACAGTGGTGAGCGCCGCAGGCCCGCGTGATGCCGTCAAAATCGCGGCGTCCTGCTCATTTGTGAGTAACTGCTTCCACAGCTTGCCCAGTTCGGTGCGCACCAACGGGTGATTTTGCAGCACATCGTCGGCCACGCTGAGCGCCTGTTGTGTATAGGTGGCGGGCGCACCGGACTCGACCTGCATCACGACATGCGCCACCGCATGAATCAACCCCGGATGCCCGCCCGCGCGCTCTAGAATGTACTCGCGTTCGTGCGGGTCCAGTGAATCGTTGTTCTGCTCAAAAATTTCAGCGGCGACCGCCGTCGCGTCGTCGTCATTCAGTGGCTTGAGATGGTAACGGTTCGCGGCGAAAAGCTCCACGAACTCAGCCAGATTATCGCCCCCTGGCTCAGTAGCCAGCGGTTTGAGCGTGGCGGTGACGTAGTTCAGGCGCGTGCCATATTTATCAAAGAGTGCGCGCAGATTGAGGAACACACGCTCGTCCAGCCCGGTCAACACGTCGTCGAACTCATCCAGCAGCAGCAACACGTCACGCGGAACCACCCCCGGACGCTGCGCATCGCTGTCCAGCAGGGCGATGACCGCGTCATTGAAGGCCAGCGGGATCGCGAAGTCGCTGCGCGACTCGACTACCTTGCGATAAAATTCGTCGATCTGATCGCATAGTGGGCCACAATTGCCTGTCTCGGTCAGCGTTTCCAGAAGCGCACGCAGAATCGCCTCGTAAAAACCCTGCGCGCTCATCTGCAACATACGGTTGCAGTCCACATACACAAACAACACCGGGCGTTGTGTACGCACGCGATATTCTGCCGCCACTGCGGGCAGCGCAAACTGCCGCAGCAGGGTCGATTTGCCGAAATTGCTCAGGCCGATCACCGCGACGGCTTGCCCTGTCGCGAGATCGTCCAGAATGGCGATCACATCATGGGATCGCGCGGGTGTGAGAGTAGAATCAGGCTGCATGGTCATAGCAAGTGGGATGACTTTCATCTGAAGCAGCACACGCTGCATACCCTACAAAAGGGGCGACAACCCCGTAACGGTATAACGGTGCGTCATCGCCCCTAAAAAAAGGTATTTTATAGCATCTATTGTACCGGTAGCTCCGCAGAATAACGTGATCGCGAGTTTGCCCCTCCCCCAACGCGAAC
>CBEVZO010000971.1:0-1769 GCA_965554365.1 uncultured Anaerolineae bacterium | reverse complement strand
CGTGCTGCGTGTGGACGAAACCTTCGTTGATGGGCTTAGTGAGTATGTATGGTATGTGGGGCATGACAACACCTACGCCAACGCGATCATCGACGGCGCGTATGAAATCCGCCTCACAGACATCACACAACGTGAGTTTGGGCTATCCTGGGGATCGATTGAGGGGCAGCGGTTCGAGAATTATCTGATCGAAGCCGAAATCGAGCTTCTCGAAACTGGCGTGCAGGAAGCACGCTACGGCATCTGGTTCCACTATCAAGATGACTACAACTTCGCATATTTCGGCGTCTCGAATCAAGGCGAATACCGCGCGGCAGTCATCCAGCGCAACAAAAACTTGGTCGAGCTACAGGATTGGACCCCACACCCGGCGGTACGGCGCGGCGCAGCCACCAATACACTGACCATCGAAACCGCCGACGACGGCGATATTCGTCTGAGCATCAACGGCAAGCATATCATTACCGTCAACGACCAGGCGTTCACGAATGGCTCGGTTGCGTTCTTCTGTTACGCAGAGAGTGTACCGGCCACCTGCCACCTAAACCGCTTGCGTATCTGGGAGCGCGAGGAGTGAACACGTGGTCCTCTCCTTCACCCTGACGGCCTTTGAGCGTTTCTGCCAGCAGATCGCAGCGCTGCCCGTCTATGCTCTGATCGACTTCCTGCAATTAGCGGTTCCGCCCACGCCGCCGTATGTACTACTTCGCTTTGACGTGGACTACCGCGAAGCCCACGCCGTACAGATGGCACGCATTGCGGCACGCTACGGGCGGCGTGGCTCGTTTTACTTCCGTCACCGTGCAGGAACGTTCGATTTCCATGCGATCCGCGCCATTGCGGCGACGGGACACGAAACGGGTTACCACTTCGAAACGCTGGATACGTGCCGGGGAGATTTTGACTGTGCCGCAGAACAGTTTACTGCGCATATCACCACATTACGCGACGCAGGCATCCTCGTGCAGACCGTCGCCGCACACGGGAGTTTGCCGACCGCCCCCGCATACAAAGGAAATCTGGATTTACTGATCCGGCAGCCGGAGCTTTTGGCGCACACGGGGCTGGCGGGGGAAACAACCTTAAGTGTGGATTTCGAGCGCGTCGTCTATGTTTCCGACGCGAGGTGGCGCTGGCGACGCTACGCACATTATCCGCACGCACATGCCGCCACGACATTGCACGCACTCAGCACCCACCTGCCGCATGATCGGGGACTGTACATCAACTTTCATCCGCACCAGTGGTTCCTGCACCCCGTCAGCGCACACTACTTCCGCACCCGGCATCGACTCGGCGGCTGGCTGGTGCGTTATCTGCGGCAGCGGGGCAAGGCCAAGCCGTAACAAGCACCCCTTACACTATCACCAAGCGGGGCACGAGCAATAGCAACGTTCCAGCAACGATCTGGCAGAAGAAACTGGCAGCGAGACCATTCCGCCAATGCACATAGCCGTAAAGGAAGTTGAGCAGCACAATCGCTGTGCCAAAGACTACACCGACAACCGGCGTTTCAGCGAGGCCTAGATTGGGGAAGAACATCAGCATCGACCAGATGCTCGCCAGCACCGCGACCGACGGCATGGAGTGGATGCGTTGCATCGCACCGCGAAAGAACAACGACTCCGCGACAGGCATCACAAATACTAAGGCCTGGATAATCCATGTGTCCAGCAGCACGTTATCCTCATCGCCGCCGCTGAATAAACGCTCCGACACCGTCGCCAGCGTATCGCCGCCTACCAACAGCAGCGCCCCGCCGGTAAACA
>CBEVZO010000970.1:0-1769 GCA_965554365.1 uncultured Anaerolineae bacterium | reverse complement strand
TGTGCGGCTCAAGCCTCAGACCTTGCCCCAAATATGCGGCGAGAGTACCCAACGCGCAAATCGTGCCGGACATCGTACTTTTTCCGCAGCGCATCCCTACGCTGGCTGATCCACAGCCCCCAACGCACACATTGGACACGCTGCGTATGCCCCCGGCTGCTCTTAGAACTGTTTGCGATCCCTGAAGCGGAGTATGATCGCCATGTATGGTATACAGCGATCAGTATTCACACCCAAGATGACGGGCGTCTCTTTCGCGTGGTAAAGGTCATCCATCAGAACGAAATGGTGGACCAAAGTCGATCACGCGCCTGGCGCCCCTAGTACACTGGATAATGTATGCAACCATCACAGCAGCTTCCCTTATTCCCCCACGACGATACGCTGACCATCTCCGAACTGGATGCGCGGTGGTGGCATGGATCGTTTAACAAGCGCGAAAGCACCTTGCAGCAGTTATCGCCTTACGTGGGCAAAATGAAATCAGGGATGGCCCATGCGATTCTGAGCCTGTATACCGAACCAGGCGATGTCGTGTTCGATCCTTTCGCCGGATCGGGTGTTGTGCCACTGGAAGCCGTACTCGCTGGTCGTCACGCCTGGGCTAATGATCTCAGCCCTTATGCGTACACTCTGACACGCGGCAAATTAGAGGCTCCCACAACAAAACGTGAAGCATTGGAACGCGCCCAATGCGTACTCGAACGTGTAGATCAAGATGCCCCGGCGGTGTCACTCCATACTGTACCGGAATGGGTACGCGAGTTTTTTCATCCAGACACACTACGCGAAGTGCTAGCTACGATGCGTGTTCTGCGCGAGCAAGAAAACTATTTCCTGACGGCTTGTTTGCTGGGCATTCTACATCATGTGCGCCCCGGCTTCCTATCGTATCCGGCCAGTCATTTAGTGCCCTATCTGCGCAAAAAGAAATATCCGCCCGAAGAATATCCGGCGATGTACGCCTATCGGGATGTGCGTTCGCGTTTGTTGGCAAAAGTAGAACGGGCCTATCGTCGATCCAAAATCACCGCTGACTGGGCACAACGCCAGCATCGTATCTGGCAAGTGAACGCGATGCAGTTGCCCATCCAAGATCATACGGTGGATGCTATCGTATCCAGTCCACCGTATTATGGCGCATTGGACTATGCACGCGACAATCGGCTGCGACTGTGGTTCCTGGGCTGTGAAGACTGGAAACAGCTTGATGCCACACTGACCGCCAGCGCAAAGGTGTATTTGGAGCAAATGACCGTGTGTTTGCGCGAGATGGACCGCGTATTAAAGCCGGGCAAATATTGCGTCCTCGTGCTTGGCGATGTGGATCGTGAAGGTAAAACACGGCGCACAGCCGAGATTCTTGCTGACCGGGCGGTGGAAGTCAGTGAACGGCGGTTTTCAGTGGTGACAATTTACGACGACCGTATCCCCGATGATCGGCGCTCCCGGCGACGTACCAAAACGACCAAATTTGAACGCATTCTTGTACTGCAAAAGGAAAAATAGAAACGTGCATATCATGATCTCAGCCGGGGGAACCGGCGGCGGCGTATATCCGGCCCTCGCGGCAGCAAACAAACTACGCGCATTGGCGGGCGACGATCTCACCATGACGTTCGTTGGCGCGCGCGGCGACATGGCCCGCGACCTTGTGCAGCGCAGCGAGGTGTCGTTCGACAGTTATCACGAAGTCCTCGCGGGGCCGCTGCACGGCGTGCCGCGTCTGCAACAATTCAGCAGCGCGATCAAGCTGGTGATCGGCGTGC
>CBEVZO010000969.1:0-1770 GCA_965554365.1 uncultured Anaerolineae bacterium | reverse complement strand
GGTTTGGGGCTATCAGTTGTAGGATTGGGGATGTCTGATTGGCGTGTAAGTGATCAGGAGGTGGCATATGGCAGAACAGCAAAAGCAACCATTGACGCGTGAACAGTTGATGATGTTGTTCCAGGTGGGGCCGGATGATCTGGCGGCGAATAGGGCAGGGCAGATGGGTGGGCGGCAGAGTCGTGTGCTGCTGATGAAAGCGCGGCTTATGCGTGCGATTATGGTGCTGTTGGTGGTGCCGTTTGTTTTTTTTCATCGACTTGCTTTTGGTGTGGGCGATTATGGATGGTTTGGTGGTGCCGGGCATCGTGGTGACGGTCTTGATGGGACTGGCTATCTGGTTTAGCTGGTGGTATTTCAGGGGACGCACGCGTACCATGCGTGAAGCAATTACCGTTGGCACGGTTGAGGCGATCAGCGGGATGTGTGCCGCGCATATGAAGACGACGGGCATCGGTAGAACCAGGCACACGAGTTATTGGCTAGAGGTGCGTGGGCAGCGCATCACGATCACGAACCGGCAGCATCAGAGATTGAAGACCGCACCAGGTGATTACATTGTGTATTTTGATCCAGCGATAAATGAAGCGTTGGGGATGGAACCGGCGGACGGTTAGAGGCCTAACACGTCCGCAAATGCGCCCAGCGCCGCATAGCCGCCCGTGTGCCAGAACAGCACGCGTTGCCCGGCGGTGAATTCACCCTGGCGGATCAGATCGATCAGTCCCGCAAACGCGCGCCCAGTGTAGACCGGGTCCAGCAGAATGCCCTCGTGTTGCGCCATGAGTTGCACGGCTTCGCGCTCTGGTTCCCCGACCACTGCGTAGCCGTCGCCGAGGTAGTCTGCGTTGATCAGCACTTGCGTGGGATCAGGTTCCCAGCCCAGGCCGATCATATCTGCGCCCCGCTGCGCGAGATCGGTCACGCGCGCGGCGAGGTCGGCTGCCGGTTCATCCACGCTGATACCCAGGAGCGGTACATCCGGCAGTCGGGCGAGGTGCGCACCGAGTAGCATCCCGGCTTGTGTGCCGCCGGACGACGTCGCGAAGACATGCGCGTCAAACGGGTCCAGGCCGCGCGCCTGGGCCGCAAACTCGCGCATGGCGTTGGCGTAACCGAGCAGCCCGTAAGGGTTCGAGCCACCGTAAGGGATCACGTAGGGGCGCTGGCCCGCGTTGGCGAGATCGGCTTCCACTTGCGCGATAGTGTTGGCGTAAGGGGCGCGTTCCTCGGTCCAGTGAATCGTCGCGCCGAGCAGCGCCATCAGCAGTAAGTTGCCACTGAGTTCGGCTGGCGGTGCGCTGTTGGGTGTGTAGATCACGAGATGTGCGCCCAAACCACAGCGCGCGGCTCCGGCGGCGGTCTGCCGCGCATGGTTGGATTGTGTTGATCCAGCAGTGATCACACAGTCGGCCTCAGCAGCGAGCGCCTGCGCCAGCAAATATTCGAGTTTGCGCGCTTTGTTGCCGCCGGTCGCGAGTCCGGTTTGGTCGTCACGCTTGATCCACAGTTCCGGCCCGCCGAGTGCGGCGCTCAGGTGTGGCAGTGCTTCGATGGGCGTGGGCAGATGCGCGATCTTGGTGCGCGGCAATGCGTCGAGTGGGGTGAACGGGTTGACGGTCATGGTTGATCCTGTTCGCGTGGTGGCCTGATACTGATTCCTGTGATGCAGTATACCCCGTTTAGCCGGTGCAGCCATGATCAGGCTGAAGACTCCAGGGCGATTGCAAAGTCGCGCTGAGCATTAAAAATGAAGCTATTCGATCCAAA
>CBEVZO010000968.1:0-1770 GCA_965554365.1 uncultured Anaerolineae bacterium | reverse complement strand
GCCCAATCAGATCATGCGCGCCCTGCAACTGGGTCAGGAAGATATCGCGCTGCACGCCGAGACGCCCTGGCTGTGCGCGTCATGCTTCACATGCAGCACACGCTGCCCGCAGGGATTGGATATCCCCGCCATCATGGATTTCCTGACGCGCGAGAGCCGCAAGCGCGGTATCAAGCCACAAGTGCCCGTAGTCAACATTTTCGGGCAGGCGTTTATGCGTGAGGTCCGACTGTGGGGCCGTGCCTACGAACTGGGGCTGATGGCCGAGATGAAACTCCGCACCGGCGATCTGACCAGCGACATAGACCTGGGCTTGAAGATGTTCCAGAAACGCAAACTGGCGCTGCTGCCCAGCCGGGGCAAGCCGCCACGCAAAGTCAAGCCGGTGGCGGGAGCCAAAACCGCGATTGCCTACTATCCCGGTTGCTCGCTGCACTCCACCGCGCCAGAGTTCAACCGGTCGGCGCGCGCGGTCTGCGAGGCGCTGAGTTTGACACTGATCGAGCCACGCGGCTGGGTATGCTGCGGCAGTTCCGCCGCACACCGTATCGATCCTGATGCTGCCGTGCAGCTCCCCGCGCAAAACCTCGCCATCGTGGAGCAAAGCGGCTTTAGCGAAGTCACCATGCCCTGCGCGGCATGTTTCAATCGCCACAAAGCCGCCCAATACGAACTACGTCACCATGAGGAAGTCAAACGCGCAGCGGATCAGGCCACAGGCTACGACTATCAAGACACCGTGCAGGTCAACACACTGATCCAGACCATCCTGCAACACGTTGATATCGACACGATCACCGCCCACGTTAAGCAGCCGCTCACGCACCTCCGCGTGGTGAGCTACTACGGCTGTTTGCTCACCCGTCCGCCCGAAATCACCGAAGCCACGCATCCCGAACATCCCACCGACATGGATACGCTCATGATGGCGTTGGGCGCAGAAGTCCGCGACTGGTCGTACAAGACCACTTGCTGCGGAGCCGCTCATTCACTGACTCGCCCGGATATTGTACTCAATCTGAGCAGCAAGCTTATCGCTCATGCGCGCGCCGCCGGTGCAGACGTCATCGCCGTCGCCTGCCCGCTCTGCCACACCAATCTGGATGCGCGCCAATTTCAAATGGCAATCAACGATCCAATGCCTGTACTGTATTTCACTCAGTTAATGTCTCTGGCCCTGGGATTGCCAGAGTACGCGGCGGCACTCGAAAAAAATCTGGTGGATCCGCGCCCGGTCTTAAAAGCCAAAGGCGCGCTGGACTTATACCAGTAAAGCCTCCAGCCTAGAATCAACGGGCCTGGAGGACACCGCAGCCCCGCCGACGCCTGCCACAGCAGACTCCCCACTCGCACAGGTAATGTCTGGGAGGCCGACGATGATGACCGTAGATTTGTTTCACACGCTGCAACATACGTGGCGCGCATTATGTAGAGCGCATGATATGTGTGCCGATCTTCCGACTGTGAGCGTGTTGTTCGAAGATACTAACGTCTCGACACCCGACCAAGCAGCTCAACGCGTGTTGGTTAATATGCTTACCGAAGTGATGGAGGGCGTGGGGCGCTTTTCCCCCTGGTACAAATGTCCAGCCACCGCGTTCGGCATTACCTTACAACGCCGACGTGTGCTGCAACGCCCGGAATGGATACTCACGCCCACCGCGGGCGAGCGCTATGCAGAATTGCTGGATCGCTTGGCGACCGCGATCGAACACAATATCGGTGTGATCTTGGCGACACAGTTCGTCGATGATCTGGATCAACAACACA
>CBEVZO010000967.1:0-1773 GCA_965554365.1 uncultured Anaerolineae bacterium | reverse complement strand
CAGACCAGGGCGATTCTGACGCGGCATAAGTGCGGTGTGGGGCCGGATACGGTCGAATAGCAGCGATTGACTGGGCAGGCGGGGGTGATGCGTCTGCTTTGTGTTGTTTATCTCCCCCCCCCCGGCCCCCTCTTCAATCAAGTTGGAGAGGGGGAGAAGGCTGCAACGCGTGCAATGATTCTATTTGAGGGTGAGGTTGGTTTTGTGCAACACTGTAAGTAAGGTTGACTCATTCTAACGAAATTATCACCGCAGAAGAGTGTGCAGGGGGCGCAGAGGAAAAACAAAAGACGAGAGAAGAACTCCTTTTTCTTTCTTTTCTCCGCGCTCTCCGCGTCCTTTGCGGTTAGATTTGTATTTGAACGATTCAGCCCTACACTGTAAGCTGATCACCCTTGCCGGACGCGGTTCCGGCGCTATAATGGGCGCGCTGAATAACAAACTGTGTTGGAATAGTGATGGTATAGCGGGACTATGCAAACGAAACAAAACATCTGGCGTGACTTCGATTACCTCCTTTTTGGCGTGACGCTGCTGCTGATCATCATCGGCATTCTGTTCATCCGCAGCGCGACGATGGACGCCGTCGATACGGATCTCATCAACCGTGTGCCGAGCCAGATTCAGTTCACGGTGGTGGGTATCGGCGTGGTGTTTATCCTCGCGGCGCTGGATTACCGGCTGTTGGGCAGTCTGCACGGCTTTCTCTACGGGTTTGTGCTGTTTATCCTGGGGCTGGTGGCAGGTCTGGGCGCGGTTGGTGCGGCAGGCGCGCAAAGCTGGCTGAACGTTGGTTTTCAGGTGCAGCCTTCGGAGCTGGGGAAAATCCCGCTCGTGGTGACGTTGGGCCAGCATCTCGCGCAGCGTTATGAGCGCATGGACGAACTGCGCACGGTGATTGTATCGCTGATACATATCGCGGTCCCGGCGCTGATGGTGTTTGTGCAGCCGGACCTGGGCACGACGACGGTGATCATGTTTGTGTGGTTCGCGATGGTGTGGGGCGCGGGATTGCGCTTGAAACACCTCGGAATGCTGACGCTCGCGGGGCTGGTGATGGTGCCGATCCTGTGGACGAACATGGAGCAGTATCAGAAGGAGCGCATTACCACGTTTCTTGACACGGGCGAAAGCTGCGTGGATGATCCCGAACTGGTGCGCAGCGGCGATTGCACCTTCACCGATGAGGATGGCAACGGTATTCCCGACAACAAAGACCGCCGCTACAACATCGATCAGGCGTTGATCAGCATTGGGTCTGGCGGATTCCTGGGCAAGGGCTACACGAACGGCTCGCAGACGCAGGGGCGTTTTTTGCGCGTGCGCCACACGGACTTCATCTTCAGTGTGATCGCGGAGGAGACGGGTTTTTTGGGCGCGCTGGTCATCATCGTGTTGATGGGGATCGTGATCTGGCGTTGTATGCGTGCGGCGATGCTGGCCGCTGATCCGTTGGGCAGTCTGATCGGGTACGGCGTGGGCGGTATGATCTTTTTTCAGACGATGGTGTCGATTGGCATGAATCTCAGTATCTTGCCCGTGACAGGGCTTACGCTGCCGTTTGTGAGTTCGGGCGGGTCATCGCTGATCACGATGTTGATGGGGATCGGGTTGGTGGAGAGCGTCGTGATGCGGTATCGCACGCGGGAGTTTTTGTAGGCGGATGTTGCCGTCGGTTGAAACACAGCGGCTAGCATTGAAATGCTTGCAAGCCCACCAAGGAGGCTAGGGCAGCGGCGGCTTCTCCTCGTACAGCGGCGACCGCAGCGATCC
>CBEVZO010000966.1:0-1778 GCA_965554365.1 uncultured Anaerolineae bacterium | reverse complement strand
TCTCCATCCAAGATGGTTCAATCTCGCTGGCGCTCGACAGAACCTATGGAGAGGGAGGAAGGTGCGGCGGACACCCGCCTGACTCCCCCTTGCTCCATCTCGGTGTATAGACTGGGGGATAGGGGCCGGTTTTCAGGCGACCGCGATATCCGTCTTAATTTCTTAAAGAGCATGATGGTCCTTTGATTTTGAGTAGCTGCGGGGTTCACTCCGCAGCGATTTTTGTTACCTCAAACATCGATTTTCCCCCGGCTTTGTGGTATACCTATTTTGTGTGGCGCGGCGAACGTAGCCCGCCAAAGAGTGTTTATTTCCAACCACCAAAAAAGTATTGTTTTGACCATCAACAACACGAGGTGACTTTATGACTGACGATATCCGTACCGCTGTGGAAGCGACGACTGCGCGCATCCGCGAACGGTTCATGGCGCAGAACTCCGCTTACTGGGAAGCTGCGACGACCGGCACACCGGAAGCATTAAGCGCGTCGGGGCAGGAGCGCGGCGCGTGGATGCGGTTCTGGGCGGACCCGGAAGCGTATCAGCAGTACAAGGCGTGGGACGAAAGCGGCGCGGCGGGTGACGATGCAGAATTAGCGCGCATTTTGCGGGTGCTGCATCTGCAATACGCTGAGGGTCAGCGCGACCCTGCGACGATTGACGAGGTGGCCGAACTCTCGACGGATTTGGACGCCGCGTACACGAATTTTCGCGCTGAGGTGGACGGCGCACGCCTCACGGCTAATGCGATTGTGGGCGTGCTGCGCAGCGAGACCGACTCGACGAAACGTCAGGCGGTGTGGGAAGCCAGCAAGACCATTGGTCCGTTGGTCGCGGATAAGATTCGGCGGCTGGCGGAACTG
Organism: uncultured Anaerolineae bacterium; assembly: GCA_965554365.1. Lineage (GTDB taxonomy): Bacteria > Chloroflexota > Anaerolineae > Aggregatilineales > Aggregatilineaceae > CAYRNY01. Next base: position 916 of record CBEVZO010000966.1, on the reverse strand, counting down.
CGCAATGAAGCGGCGCGCAACATGGGCTACGCGAATTTCCACCGCATGAGTCTGACCTTGAACGAGATTGATCCCGACTGGCTGTTTGCGCTGCTGGACGATCTCGCGGCGAAAACCGACGCGCCATTCCGCCGTGTGAAGGGCGAGATGGACGCAGTGCTGGCGGAACGTTACGGCGTCCCGGCGGCGAACCTCATGCCCTGGCACTATGCCGAGACGTTTTTCCAGCAAGCGCCGATGGTGGGCGAGTTCGACTTCAACGCGGTCTTTGAGGGCCGCGATCTGGAGGCGCTCGCGCTCAAGACTTATGACGGCCTGGGGATGGACGCGCGCGGCATCATCGGGCGCAGCGATTTGTATGAGCGCGAAGGCAAGGATCAGCACGCATTTTGTATGCACATCGACCGTGAGGGCGACGTGCGCACCTTGTGTAACCTGCAACCGACACTGCGTTGGGCGGAAACGCTGTTGCACGAACTGGGTCACGCGGTATATGATGCGCTGATCCCGCACACGCTGCCCTGGACGCTGCGCACGTTCCCGCACCTGCTCACGACAGAGGCGATGGCGATGTTGATGGGCGCGGAAACGCTTGATCCGGAGTGGCATGAGCAGGTCTTGGGCGTGTCACCGGAAAACGCTGCTGCCGTCGCAACCGCAGGCCGTGCATATGAACGTCTCACGGAGTTGATCTTCGCGCGGTGGGTGATGGTCGTGGTGAACTTCGAGCGCGCGCTGTACGAAGACCCATCCGCCGATCTCAACGCGATCTGGTGGGAGCTGGTCGCCAAGTACCAACTGTTGAACGTGCCGGAGGGCCGCACGAGCAACCCCGACTGGGCGACGAAGTACCATATTGCGCTCGCGCCCGCGTATTACCAGAACTACCTGCTGGGCCGCATGATGTCGATCCAGT